>WFRR01000117.1 GCA_015486375.1 Thiotrichaceae bacterium | reverse complement strand
TCCTTGTATTTATTGTATTTCGGCTGTCCTTTTTCATCTTCAACTATTTGACTCTTAAGGGTAATCTTGTTTTTCTTCATTAGTGTAATAAACTGATCCCATTCTCCTTGATCTGCGGTTAATCGAGCCTGTTCTAGAGTTGGATTGGCTAAGGGTTCACGCAGGCGGCGTAATTCTCGCCAAACCGTGACCGAGGGAGAACCAAAAAAACCAAATTGACGAATACCCCATAAACTTTTCCATGCCAAGAGGCGAACGGTAGAATCTTCGGCATCCAAACCTGCTTCGTAATCTTCACCGACATCCTGACCTGAAATCCCTTTACTAATATATTTCGCCATATAGCCTGTGACACTGCCCTGTTTGGGGTCGTGGTTTTTAATAATAATGCGATGTTGTTTTGCTCCCTTTTCATCGCCGTATTCTTGCAAGGCATAGTGGGTAAAAATATCTGTGGCACGTTGTTTTTGTTCAGGCGTGACAAAAAAAGCCATATGCCAATGTGGTGTACCGTCGTGATGCGGCTCAACCACTTTATAACCCATATAATCAATGTTTTGTCGTTTGAATTTTGCAATAGAACGATTCACGATACGCTTGATAAAAGCATGCGCTTCTTTTGGGGTATTCGGTCTTTGTTCGATTACGCCTTGCCTATTTTTCAAGGCTAAAACGGTTTGATACTGAGGGTTATTAATGAACGTGCCTTGTTGTTTAATAAAGCGTTTAGGATGAAAAATTGAAGCCGCAGTAAAGGTAATAAATAAACATATCAAGCCCTTTTGTTTAGCCACTTCTTCTGTGCCACGCATTCGGGTCATCATTTCATTGCGACGATTGGAAGGGTTTGCAACAGTACTGGCTGCAATGGTGGCAAGACTGAGTTCATCGCCTGCATTAGAAATAAGCTGTTGACGTTTTAAAAATGCCTTGGTGTCTTTTTGCACCTCAATAAATCGCTTAACATTATAATCAGAAGAATACACTTGACCGTTTTTGAAAATACGACCTTTATCACGAATGTTTTTTTCCGCCTGTTGTCTATTACGCTGTTTTAATTTGCGTTCCCAGACATCAGGATCAACCATTCTTAATAATGTGCCTTGCCGATGTTTGCCCTTGGGTGGGCTAAGGTGTTCAGCTTTAAAATGGACATTGGCAATGGTTAAGGCGTCCTTTTCTGTACTGGCTTTGTGAATGGCTTTTTGCGTATCAGCAGCCAAACGGTCTTTTGAAACGCTAAAATTGCTTTTTTGCCATTTTTCCGACACATGTTTGATTGGGAGTCTCATTATTGTTTCCCCGCCTGTTTTTTGAGTGCATCCATCCATGCCGTAATCTCAATTTCTGACCAAAAACTGGCACGTCCAATTTTAATAGGGGTGGGAAAATTTCCTGTTTCCATATAGGCATAGACCGTGCTACGGGCAATACCGACCCGATCCAAGACAGCTTGAATTTTTAAAAAACGATCATGTTTAGCTGATGCAGATGAGGATTTAAGCGGTGTCGTTTGCGGTGGAGATACGCGCTTTTGTTGGGTTTTGAAGTGGGATAATTGAGTGATAGAGGCAGAGGCTTCTGTTTTCATTACAGATTATCCTGTGTTGGCGAGGGCAAATAGACCTTGGTTTCAAGGTGCATTTGATAATATTGAATTTTTCGGTCGAGGGTAGAACGGTTTAAACCTGCAATCCGAGCGGCAGCTGATTTATTACCTTCGGTGTGTTCTAACAATAGTTTTAAGAAGGGCGGCACAATATTGTGCAAAAGCAAATGATATGCACCCTGATGAGAGGAAGCATAAGGGCGGGTATTAATTAAGGAAGCTAAATCAAGGGTAATTTTCATTGTTTAAGCCCTTGATTTAATGGACTAATGTAAAGTATGACGATATGAAAATAATGGGATAAAGGGGGATGATTGAATAAAATATAAATAAAGCGAGAAAGTATGCAATACAGCACAGAGGGTATACGGGTTTTATAGGGGGATAATGTGGGCGGATTGACCCATTTACTGGACGGAATGCCAGCGTTGATTTGAGCAGCCATTGGCTTGTCTCCTTTAATTTCAATTTATCAATCTACCTGCTTCGATGTCAAACGAAGAAGTGGTAGACCATGTGTGAGATTGACATTGCCGCTGAAATTAAAGAAACACGGTGAGCCTTTCGGCTCTCCCACACAGGTCTTAGAACACATAATATAATTTTGTCCTATGAGCGTACAAAAAACCGCTAATACGACTGTGCATCTTTAATTTCTAACTTCAGAATGTCAACTCTGACTACTGTTTTTTGCAGCAGTAGAGTAAAAATAGCGCGTCTGTTGTATTTGTGTCAAGTGATATTTTTTAGGCGCAGTTTTGCTTGGGAATGGTTGAGAATTTGGGGTCTACCTTAACCTTGGTGAAATTAGTATTACCGCTAACAAAAGATAAAAAGGTGGTAATCCTTTCAGCTCTCTTACTAAGGTCTTAACATATAAAATATTGCTATTATTTTGGATAAGCACTGTATGGAATTAGCATTGCCGCTGAAATTAAAGGAAAAAGGCGGTGAGCTTTACAGCTCTTCCATACAGTGCTTGCGGGATAGTTTAGCTGAATTATGAATTATTGCAGGTTCAAGAAGAATTTTATTGCACTATAATTGATTCGGTATTGATAAAGGGGTGAGTTAATATGGCATCAGAGTTACCAACAAAAATACAATTAAAACAACTTTTTGAAAAAAAAGGTAAGGATGCCTTAGTTTGGTATATATGGCGTAATGCTTTAAGAGTTTTGCCTGTATTGGGCCGTGTACCATTGGCTGAAATATGGCCAGAAAATACACTTAAACATAGTATTGCAGTTTTACGTATCCCTTTTGTAATTACTAATACATCGGTTTTTTATACTGATACTGATACTGATACTGATACTGCTGCTGATGTTGCTGCTGATGCTAATGCTGCTGCTAATGCTGCTGCTGCTGCTAATGCTTATGTTTATGCTGCTGCTGATGCTGCTACTGCTTATGCTTATACTGCTGCTTATGCTACTGCTGCTGCTACTGCTGCTACTGCTGCTACTGCTGCTACTGCTACTACTGCTACTGCTGATGCTACTGCTGATGCTGCCCAAAAAGATTATATATTTCTTGATAACTCTAATTTAAATTATTTTAGCGATTATGGTTTTTCACGTCCACTGTTTAATAATAAAGATAATATTGCATTGCAATACTTGAATAAAGATTTTGCCGATCTTTATAAAAATTTAAATAACTTAGGTTTAGATTTTTTAGCCAAAGATTTACAACGTTTGTGGCGTGCTGACAGTAATCCGATACAAGCTCATTGGAAAAACTATTCTAAACAACTTTCTAAAGAAAATCTTAAAAGTGCTGCCAGTTATCGGGAAGCTATTTTAGGAGAAACGGCGGATATTAATGCGGTGCGCGTTTTGCTATTAGGACCAGGGGGTGCAGGAAAAACCACCTTAGCACAGCGTCTGAAAAATCAAATACCCTCTAAAACAATGATATACAATCCTGCCACTGTTGGGATTGATTACCTTGAACATCAGCCCTTGCTTTTAACAGGTGACAATAGTGCTTTTTCTGAATTAGAGATTCCCATAAATTTGCAATTATATTTATGGGATTTTGGCGGACAAACCTTATTTTATGGTTTACATAAAAGCTTTTTACATGAAAATTGTGTCTATATTTTAGTGGTGGATAGTCGGCATGAACAAGCTCCCGATGAATGGTTACAACAAATTCAGTATTTAATCGACAAAAAAACTTCTCCACCTATTTTAATTGTAAATAATGAATATGAAAATTGTTATCAACAACAAAATGAACAGCGTTTACGACGGGAATTCCCACTGGCTAATTTACAATTTTTTAATTTTCCTTGTAATCAGGAAGATAGCCAAGGCTTACAACAGTTTAAGCAGAAATTATTAAAAACCGCAGATCAGTCCCGCTATGCAGTGGGAAAAAGTTTATTTAATGCTATACAACAAGTTGAAAATATATTTAAACGAAAAGTTGCAATTGATCTATTGGAATTAGAGGAGGAGTTAAAAGATTATATTCATTATGATATAAATACAATTATCAAACAGTTAGAAGGTTTAGGACGTATTAT
>WFRR01000116.1 GCA_015486375.1 Thiotrichaceae bacterium | reverse complement strand
CGGTGGGAGGTGCATACCATGCCAATGTATCGTTGTGATTTCATCCAGTTGATTGGTGACATTCAATTGCACGGTTTCATCTCGACGCGCCCGCAAGGTTGTACCGAGAAAGGCTTGATTAACACCGACAGTCTCTGTGAAAACACCTTCAAAAAATTCACTGGAGGCTTTAGCAACATTTAAGTTAAAAACGCGTTTACCTTCAATGATTTCTCCCGTATCAAGACTAGGAATTTTCAATACTTGAGTATTAGAAACTAAGGTTTCTGGTACTACTGTCGCATTCGTACCCATTGCGGTATTTTCGAATATAAGGTTAGATATGCTATTACCTCTACCGCCTCCGCCCATGCCTCTTCGAGCCAATAAAGGTTGAGAAAAACCTAAACCCAGCCCTGTGATAGACAGGGCTTTAATGATCTGCCGACGTAAAGAATTCATTAACTATCTCCAAAATTTTCAAAAATATTTCTTGAATAGCTCTCTTTACGAGGGAAGAAAGCTATACTTAAATATAAATTCGCGTCACTTGGATTTTGGTTGACAGCGATCGTTAATAAAATGGCTAGTCCGTCAGTACTTTCTCCTTAGAACCAAGCTTTAACACCCACAACTAATTGAGTATCAGAGACATCAACCGTTACAATAGTGAATCGAAACAGTGTCAAGAGAAAAACTATGTCAGAAGTCGATTACAAAAAAATCATTAAAGAAGGTTTATGGGATAACAATCCCGCCCTTATTCAAATGTTGGGGCTATGTCCATTATTGGCGGTCACGACCAATGTCGTAAATGGTTTTGGTCTAGGCATGGCAACCTTAATTACATTGATGATATCTAACTTTTCTGTATCATTAGTACGTGACTATCTGTTACCTGAAATTCGTATACCGATTTATGTATTGATTATTGCGGTCAATGTCACCGTGATTGAATTACTAATGCAAGCCTTTTTCCATGATTTGTATACAGTGCTCGGTATCTTTATTCCTTTAATCGTCACCAACTGTATTATTATTGGGCGAGCAGAGGCATTTGCTTCACGTAATAACGTGGCTTCAGCTTGGCTAGATGGCATTATGATGAGTGTTGGCTTTATGGCGGTACTGATTATTCTCGGTGGAATGAGAGAATTATTAGCCAATGGGACATTATTCGATCACGCACATTTGATGTTCGGTGAAATTGCCCGAGATTGGACGATTACTTTGAGTGATGAGTATCAAGGCTTTCTATTTGCCGCTTTACCGCCCGGTGCTTTTATGGGCTTAGCCTTTATTTTAGCTTTTAAAAACTATATCGATCAACGTGCCACAAAAACCTCTGCTAAAACAGCTATCTTAGCCACTGATTAATTATGAATAAAGACAAACGTTATGAGATTTTCAGCCGTTTACGGACAGAAAACCCTGAACCCCGCACTGAGTTAAATTACAGTAGTCACTTTGAATTATTAATTTCAGTTATTTTATCGGCTCAAGCAACGGATAAAAGTGTTAACAAAGCCACTGCTCTTTTGTATCCTATCGCAAATACGCCCGAAAGCATTGATGCCTTAGGAGAAGAGAGCCTAAAAGGCTATATTAAAACCATTGGTCTCTATAATTCCAAAGCGGCTAATATTATTAAAACCTGTAAGGTATTAATGGATCAACATGACTCCATTGTACCTGATCAACGAGCAGATTTAGAAGCCCTAGCAGGGGTAGGACGTAAAACCGCAAATGTGGTACTAAATACCGCATTTCGACAGCCAACGATGGCAGTTGATACCCATATTTTCCGAATTTCTAATCGAACAGGGATTGCTAAAGGTAAAAATGTACTGGCGGTTGAAAAAATGCTGATGCGACATGTACCGAAAGAATTTATCTTGGATGCACACCATTGGTTAATCCTACATGGGCGTTATATCTGTATTGCAAGGAAACCCAAATGCCCTGCTTGTATTATTTCAGATCTGTGTGATTTCACAGAAAAAACAGAGTAAAACATACATTATGTTTGATAATAGTAACCGTGATAGTTTGCGTCAGTTCTACTTTACGAGTTGGCAAAAATTTCAAAATCAGTCAGCATTGACCCCATTAGAACAACAAATTGTGGCGGTCATTCAAGCGCACCCTGAATATCATTTTGCTTTAGAAAATACAGATTCCAGTTTACAAAAAGACTTTATGCCTGAAATGGGTGAAAGCAATCCTTTTCTTCATATGGGTATGCATATTGGGCTAATGGAACAAATTAGTACCAATCGACCTGAAGGAATTAGGGAACTTTATCAAAAACTCTCTGTTAAATTAGGAAACCATGATGCAGAACACCGCATGATGGATTGTCTCGCAGAAGCCATTTGGACGGCACAGAAAAATCAGCAGCCGCCTGATGACACTGCGTACTTTAACTGTTTAAAGACGTTGCTTTAAGCGTTAAGGAAAAATCAAATGCTAGGAAGCATAATAATGAAAATACAAAAAATATTACTACATAGCACTCTTCTCGTCATACTTGGCAGTAGTGTCATCGCCTGTACATCAGTCCCATCCAGTACGGGCTACGATACACAGCAAGCAGGCACTTTACAACAAGTACAATTTGGCACCGTACATAGCATAAGAAATGTTTTAATTGAAAATAAAGACCGTGGTGTCGGTCAAGCCAGTGGGGCTGTATTAGGTGGCATTGCAGGCAGTCATGTTGGCGGGGGTAGCGGTAAAATCGCAGGGGCAGTCGTCGGGGCAGTCTTAGGCGGAATCGCAGGTTCTGCGATTGATAAAAATATACAAACTAAACGTGGAATTGAAATTACAGTACGTCTTGGTAATGGCAAAATGGTGGCGGTCACACAACTTGCAGATGAGCGTTTTAATATTGGTGATCGGGTTAAAGTGGTTGGTGATAATGGGCAAGCCCGTATTACACATTAAAAACAAATTATGTAATTAAAAATTTGTTTTGATCAAGATTATAATTTTTCAGATGAGAATCTGAATGCTATAAAAAAAGCCCTGACAATGCAGGGCTTTTTTTATGGTAAAGAAGAACAACTAGATTAACAACTAGCGGTTGCTTCAATACTGATATATTTGCGTTTCAAAGGCCCTTTGGTTTCAAAAACCACTTTGCCTGCTACTTTAGCAAATAAGGTGTAGTCTTTACCACAGCCTACATCCGTTCCAGGATGGAATTTTGTACCACGCTGACGAACTAAGATATTACCTGCTTTAACGACTTCACCGCCATAGCGTTTGATACCTAAGCGTTTAGATTCCGAATCGCGTCCATTACGGGTACTACCCGCCGCTTTCTTATGTGCCATGCTCTATATCCTTTTAAGCCGCTGTAATGCTATTGATTTCTAACACCGTGTGATACTGGCGATGACCTGTACGTTTCTGGTGATGCTTACGACGACGGAATTTAATGATTTCTATTTTCTTGCCGCGAATTTGTTCTCTTATGGTGGCACTGACTTTGCTGCCAGCCACAAAAGGCGTGCCAATTTGTGCATTCTCGCCGTCACCGACCATTAATACATCATCAAAATCAATGCTTGAGCCTGCTTCTGCATCCAGTTTCTCAACAAGGATGACATCGCCTTCTGCGACGCGGTATTGCTTACCGCCTGTTTTTATAACTGCATACATGAGTAACAGTACTCCAAAAAATGTCTTATAAAAAAGTTGGGCGATACTAACGCTTTTTATCAATTAGGTCAATCACTGTTTTTATATGCAATGACGTTTGCAAACAATCTGCTAAGTGATTGATTCCTTTTTCCTGACGCTGAAAATGGCTTTGCGTATTAGGATTCTTTAAACCCGCCCATGTTAATAAGGCATTACAGGCATCGGTTTGATCAAAAATACCGTGTAAATACGTACCAATAATGGCTTGATTCGCACTGACTGAACCGTCAAAACGCTCCATTTTATCAGCGTCTGGATATTCAATTAGTGTGTGTAAACTGTCTTCGTTTTCACTATTATGGCTAAGCCCCGAATGAATTTCATAACCTGATACTTTCACTTTTTCTTGATTGAGATGCAGCCAACCCTTGCGCTGTCTTAGCGTTTTCTCGGTATGAAAACGAGTCTGAATCGGCAATAAATTCAAGGCATCCCGCGAGCCTTTCCAACCTTCTACCCCATCTAGATCCGTAATACGTTGCCCTAACATCTGATAGCCCCCGCAAATACCAATGACTTTGCCACCATAGCGCAAATGTCGGTACAGCGTTTTTTGCCATCCTGAATTGATTAAAGCTTCTAAATCATGGTGAACATTTTTACTGCCCGGCAAAATAATTAAATCGGCAGCGGGAATTAAATCCGCATCAATAGGTACATACTGAAAATTAACTTGTGGATGATATTGCAAAGCATCAAAATCAGTGTGATTACTTAAATGCGGTAAACGAGGCACAATAATATTAAGTCTATTCTCATGACTATTTTCATCTTTATTAGGAATAGCCATATTAATATTTAGACTGTCTTCCGCTTCCAAATACAAATCCTTTAAATAAGGTACAACACCCAATACCGTTTTCTGGGTGCGCTGTTCAATCCAATCCAGCCCTGATTGCAATAAAGCCACATCGCCGCGAAAACGATTAATAATCATGCCCTGTATACGCTGTTGCTCTGAAGTAGATAACAGAGCCAATGTCCCGACTAAGCTGGCAAAAACTCCCCCCCGATCAATAT
>WFRR01000115.1 GCA_015486375.1 Thiotrichaceae bacterium | reverse complement strand
TGTCGCGTAACGCTTTAACCTCTACCCCGTCCAATTTAGCCGATAAAACTTTAATACCTGCAATCTCAACAGCCTGTGATTCTAAATTTGAACCTGCTTGTGAAGCGAGTTTACCTTTTAAAGCTTGCAACTCTTTTTCTAATGACTTTTGACTATGCAATAATTGCTGTACTTTTTCATCAACAGACTGAGGAGTGGTTTTAAGTAATACGGCCGCTTGTTGTAAATGGTTTTGCAGGGTATTAATATATTGCATTGCCCCCATGCCCGTTACCGCTTCTATACGCCTTACCCCTGCGGCGACCCCACTTTCAGAAGTAATTTTAAATAATCCAATATCACCACTGCTATCAACGTGGACACCACCACACAATTCGGTCGAATTACCGAGTTGAACCACTCGCACATCATCACCGTATTTTTCACCAAATAAGGCCATTGCACCCTTTTCAACGGCTTTATCCATGCTGGTGACTTCAATATCAGCCTGATGATTAGCGCGAATCTGTTGATTGACTAATTGCTCAATTTCAGTGATCTGGGTCGCAGTAACCGCTTCAAAATGTGAAAAATCAAAACGGAGTCGATGTTCATCGACTAAAGAACCTTTTTGCTCTACATGAGTACCCAGAATTTTTCGTAATGCCGCGTGCATTAAATGCGTTGCCGAATGATTCAGAATAATGGCTTGCCGACGCTCACGATCAATATCAGCACTGACTTCACTAGCAAGCCGTAAACGCCCTGATTCAACTTGACCAATATGTACAAACACATTTCCTTGCTTTTGTGTGTCTGTGACGCTAAATACGGCTTCTTGGCTATGTAATTGTCCTGTATCCCCTACTTGTCCACCTGACTCAGCATAAAAGGGCGTATTTTTTAAAATAATTTGACCATGTTCACCTGTTTCTAGTACATCAACCGCTTGACCGCTTTTGAATAATTGTTGGATTTGTGTCTGACAATGATGGTGCTGATAGCCTTGAAAATCCGTTTTACCTTTGACATCTAACTTGGCGTTATAATCGACTTCAAACTTACCTGCCGCACGAGCGCGTTCACGTTGTGCCTGCATCGCTTGATCAAAACTTGTTTGATCTACTTTTAAACCTCGCTCGCGGGCAATATCAGCAGTTAAGTCTTGAGGAAAACCATAGGTATCATAAAGCTTAAAAACCGTTGCACCGTCTAGCGTATTACCGCTTAATTGTGCAATCGCCGCTTCTAAAATTTTCATGCCATGATCTAAGGTTTCAGCAAAACGCTGTTCTTCTTTTTCTAATATTTGTTCAACTTTGGTTTGTGCTGCAGCCAATTCGGGATAAGCTTCGCCCATTTCCTTTACAAGTGGTTGTACCAACTTATAGAAAAAGCGGGTATCTGCCCCGAGCTTATGCCCATGTCGGGCGGCACGACGGATAATACGACGTAATACATAACCCCGACCTTCATTGGAGGGGACAACGCCATCGGTAATTAAAAAGGCACAGGAGCGAATATGATCAGCAATCACTTTTAAGGAAGCGTGATTTAAGTCATCACCCGTGGTTAATTTTGAAATCGCTTTAATTAGATTTTGGAATAAATCAATATCATAATTACTATGACCCTTTTGCATAATAGCGGCTAAACGTTCTAAACCCATGCCTGTATCAACAGAGGGCTTAGGTAAAGGATTCATTCTGCCATCTTTATCACGGTTATATTGCATAAAGACCAAATTCCAGATCTCAATATAACGGTCGCCATCTTCTTCAGGACTTCCTGGAGGCCCACCCCAAATATGTTCACCGTGATCATAAAAAATTTCAGTACACGGCCCACAAGGGCCTGTATCACCCATTGACCAGAAATTATCACTGTCATAGGGTTTATTCGGTTTATCACCAATACGGGTAAAACGCTCAGCATCCACTCCAATTTGATTTAGCCAAATATCTGCGGCTTCATCATCATTGGCATAAATAGTGATCCAGAGTTTTTCAGGAGGAAGTTTTAAGACTTCGGTGAGGTATTCCCACGCATAGGCAATGGCATCCTGTTTAAAGTAATCACCAAAACTGAAATTTCCCAGCATTTCAAAAAATGTGTGATGACGGGCGGTATAGCCAACATTTTCTAGATCATTGTGTTTACCGCCTGCACGGACACAACGTTGTGATGAGGTTGCACGGCTATAACTACGCTGCTCATCCCCTAAGAAAACATCTTTAAATTGCACCATGCCTGCATTAGTAAATAGCAAGGTTTTATCATTGCCAGGAATAAGAGAACTGGACGCAACGGCGTTATGTCCCTTATCACTAAAAAAGCTTAAAAAGCTATCACGTAAATCTGCCGTGCTTGTCATGGTGTTCATTGCCTATTAAATATCATTTTTATGGTATCACTAAAAAAACCACGTCCTGCTAAGAAGCGTGATTGTCGTGCTTGTTCCTTATAAGTTTCAGGAAGAAGGAGACCAAAACGTTTCTCACGCTGTTGTTGTGCCAGTAGCAACCAATCAACGTCCGCATTTTGCATGGTTTCAGAAATTAATGTTTGATTAACACCGCGTTGGGCTAATTCATAACGTATCTTTTGTGGACCCTGTCCTTTTTGAATACGGGAACGCACAAACATGTCTGCAAAACGTAAATCACTTAGATAATCGGCTAGTTCCAATTGATCTAATAACGCCACAACATCCACACCCTCAGTGAGCTGTTTTTGATGCAATTTTTGCGACAGCTCTTGACGAGAATGTTCTCGCATTGATAAAAGGCGAATCGCCGTTTGTAAACAGCGGGTTCTATTTTCAGAGTGTGTAGATGATGGCATAGTGAGTCACTTATTTTTTCACCGCTACTTTCGCCTTACTTGCCGCAGCCTTTGCTTGCGCGGCTTTTTTCTGTTCAGCAAGTTGTGCATCTGTAGGAAGATACTTAGCCCGTAAAGCCTTATCAATGGCGTTTGCGATTTCAGGGTTATTTTTTAAATACTGACGGGCATTTTCTTTACCTTGTCCGATTTTATCTCCCTGATAACTGTACCAAGAACCTGCTTTACCGACTAAACCTTCTTTAACACCGAGTTCAACTAACTCACCTTCGCGTGAAATACCTTCGCCATAAAGAATTTCAAATTCAGCTTGTTTAAATGGGGGTGCGATCTTGTTTTTAACCACCTTGACTCGGGTATTGTTGCCAACAATTTCATCGCCTCGTTTAATCGCACCTGTACGGCGAATATCCATACGCACGGAAGCATAGAATTTTAGCGCATTACCCCCCGTTGTTGTTTCAGGATTACCAAACATAACCCCGATTTTCATACGAATTTGGTTAATAAAGATCACTAAGGTATTGGATTTTTGAATATTAGCAGTTAACTTGCGGAGTGCTTGTGACATAAGACGTGCTTGTAAGCCCATATGCGAATCGCCCATATCACCTTCAATCTCTGCTCTCGGGGTTAATGCGGCGACTGAGTCAATCACAATCACATCCACTGCCGCAGAGCGAGTCAACATATCGGTTACTTCTAAGGCTTGTTCACCTGTATCAGGTTGTGAAACCAAAAGATCATTGACATTGACACCCAATTTTTCTGCATATTTAGGATCAAGTGCATGTTCAGCATCAATAAACGCAGCTGTACCGCCTACTTTCTGAACTTCTGCAATAATGTGTAGGGTTAATGTGGTTTTCCCTGAAGACTCAGGTCCATAAATCTCAACCACGCGCCCTTTAGGAACACCGCCTGCGCCTAAAGCAATATCTAATGCCAGAGAACCTGTCGATATGGTCTCAATATTGCCGATGGCATTACCATCTCCCATACGCATTACTGTGCCTTTACCAAATTGACGTTCAATTTGTCCGAGGGCAGCCGCTAGTGCTTTTTTTCTATTATCATCCATTATGAGAAGACTCCGTTGCAGTGTATATCAGTGGGTAGAGATGTATTTTACCATGCCTGTTTAGGGGTTTCTGCTTAAGAAATGTTTACAGCCATGTATCTCTTTGATCTTTGAAATTAAAGCAAAAAAAAGTTTTATTTATAGCTTTTATTAAACAAAAAAATACAGATATAACCGCCATTGTATCTGTATTGTCACTGTTGTTGTTTAAACGTGATCATGCTGTAACTTTTACCCTGGTGGCCAGCTTAAATCTCGCCCTGCCAATACATGTAAATGCAAATGAAAAACTGTTTGCCCTGCGGCTTCACCACAGTTCATCACCGTACGATAACCAGATTCTGCATAACCCTCTGCTTTAGCAATTTGCTTAGCCGCTAAAAACATCTGTCCGATTAGCTCAGCATTATTGGGCTGTAAATCATTGATAGTAGCGATGTGCTGCTTAGGAATAATGAGAGCATGTAATGGCGCTTGTGCCTGAATATCTCGAAAGGCGAGTACATTATCATCCTCGTATAATTTCTCCGCAGGAATCTCCCCTGCAATAATTTTACAAAAAATACAATTGCTCATGACTATTTCCTTGATTATTGAAATTACTAATCTTTCTCATACAACGTCCATTTATATTTAGGATCACTCATTACACCTTGCCAATACAGATTGCCAGAATTTCTCCACGGATCGAGTAAAATACCTTTTTGCCACGGATCACCTTTGGCAATCACGACCGCACTATTATGCTCATCTTTAGTCGCACGGTTAGAAATCGTCCAGACGAAATCTAATGTTTGATACTCATGACTGCGTAAATGTGCCAACATATCCCGCGCCCATTGATAACATAAACCCCGTTCTTTAACGCCTGCATTGACAAAAATATTTTGTAAAGAGGGCGGCCAAACTAATTGGTATTTATTACTTAAGTGCATCGGATAAACCACGGCATTGTAAGCAACATCTGCCGCTTCACGTCGATTCACATTTGCCCCCAGTTGCGTAATTGCTTGGGTGAGTCCTGCAATACTTTCTTTTTGAGCTGAACTTAATTGATGTGCATAGGCTTGACCATCACTGGCGACACCCACTTCTTTATAACGCACCGTGCAGCCATTCAGCAGCATGAATACAAGTGTGAATATTAAAAACCTAAGCATCATCATCATTATTTTTCCTTAGTAAAGTACATAAGATAGTTAACATCCACAT
>WFRR01000114.1 GCA_015486375.1 Thiotrichaceae bacterium | reverse complement strand
CTCGACGCCTAGATACAAGTACCTATCGTTTCCGTTCGACTTGCATGTGTTAAGCATGCCGCCAGCGTTCAATCTGAGCCAGGATCAAACTCTTCAGTTTAATACTTCTTCTGAGACCGAAGTCTCAATGTTAAGACCGAAGTCCTAACGAATTTTTTAACTGCAAGTTAATCCCAACGCTTCTTACTTATTCGTAATTGACATTGGTTACTTGCTTTATTGCCTCAAGCAATTAGCAAGCTCCCACACAAATTATCTACTTAGTTTTTTAAATTTCGCTCTCAAACCTTGTTAAGAGTTGGGGTTTAAATCATTAATACTTAAACCATTTTCTCTGACTCGTTGTTTGTCCTGTTAGACTTGCTCCGTGTCAGTGGAGAGGCATTATATACAGCAAAATAATTCGGTCAAGCCTTATTTTCATTATTTTACAGAAACTTTTGCAAAACGACGTTTCCCAACTTGAAAGACCCCTTCAAACCCTTTTTCTATCATCAGGTTACGTTCAGAAACCTTTTTTGAATTAATTTTCACTGCACCTTGCTTAATCATACGGTAAGCATCCGAAGTACTGTTTACCAGCTTGGCTTGGCGTAGCAAGATTGCAATAGGGAAGCCTTCGTACTCGCCTGTATCCAGTTCGATCTCAGTAATATCATCAGGAATCGCGCCTTTTTGGAAGCGAGCAATAAAGTTCTGTTGAGCTTGGTTGGCTGCACTTTGATTGTGAAAGCGTTCAATAATCTCTTCAGCCAGTTTAAATTTAATATCACGCGGATTTGTGCCTGCTTCGATATCCTCTTTCCACTGATTAATTTCAGCCATTGGACGGAAACTGAGTAATTCAAAATAACGCCACATTAGCTCATCAGAAATAGACATAATTTTGCCAAACATCTCATCGGGTGCATCAGTAATACCGATATAATTACCTAATGACTTTGACATCTTCTGTACACCATCCAAGCCTTCTAATAACGGCAAGGTAATCACGACTTGCTGTTCTTGCCCATACTGCTTTTGTAGATCACGCCCGACTAACAAATTAAATTTTTGATCAGTACCCCCTAACTCAACATCCGCTTTAAGAGCAACGGAATCGTAACCTTGCACTAAGGGGTAAAGAAATTCATGAATGGCAATAGATTTTCCACCCTTATAACGCTTACTAAAATCATCACGCTCTAACATGCGAGCAACCGTGTGTTTAGCCGTGAGCTGGATCATCTCGGCAGAACTCATTTTTCCCATCCACTCGGAGTTAAAAGCCACCTTAGTTTTTTCAGGATCAAGAATTTTAAAAACCTGCTCTTTATACGTTTCTGCATTCGCGGCGACTTGTTCTGGTGTTAAAGCAGGGCGAGTTACGGATTTTCCTGTTGGATCACCAATCATGCCAGTGAAGTCACCGATTAAAAAAATGACTTCATGACCTAAATCTTGAAACTGTTTTAACTTATTAATTAAAACGGTATGTCCAAGATGTAAGTCAGGTGCGGTAGGATCAAAGCCTGCTTTGATACGCAACGGTTTATTCTTTTTTAATTTTTCGACTAATTCTGATTCAACTAAAATTTCTTCTACACCACGTTGAATCAATTGCAATGCCTGCGTTGTTTCTTCCATTATCTATCCTTTATATCTCTACTATTACAGCCACACCAGTTAGCGATAAAATTTATCCCTTGATAAATGTGCTTAACCAGTCAATGCTAAAAACGCAGGAGCTTAGCATGATTTTTTCAAAACACCCTCTGTATCAATAGCTTTTATGCTATAACTGGACGAGTTGCCGATCAGATAGATAATAATGAAAAAACGCCTGCACCCGAAAAATAAAAACAAGAACTGGAATACAGCCACAGCCATGCAGCTTTATAATATCCAGCCAAATGATCGTCAATTAAGTATTGATTACGCAAGATTTTCAGTGATTAGTCCCAATAAACCCTCTTATATCAATCGTTGGTCGTCACGGGTCATATTGTTAACAAGCGGTTTAGTGGTCATGGGAAATATTCCTGTTTACTCCTCTGTTGCACATATTATTGATACCTCAAACTTAGCTCAAACACAGATTAGAAAGCCTTTTCAATTACCTGCTGCACCAATTGCCTCTTACTCAGGCTATAGCGAAGTATTAGATGATCTGAGTCATTCCCCTCAACAAGGACGCTGGTCAATTTACAGTTTAAATAGTAGTAATACATTAAGTAATATATTGGCTATTTTACAATTAAAGCAACTTGATGAGCAGCTCGCTCAAGATAAGATCATTCAATATACGCTTGATCGCTTAGAAGAAAATTCCAGTGTGTTATTTTATAAAGTTGATAATCAAGTTCAGCAGTTAATTTACTTACCAACAAAACAAGATAAAAAAGCGTTTATCGTCTCACGTAGTAATGAAATTTTTACAGGTGAATGGCGAACAGATCGCGTCAAGCTACAACGGGTCAGTCGTCGTTTTAAGATCAAAAATTCACTTTACACCGATGCTGCTCGGGCTAAAATTCCCAAGAAAATTGTCCAGAAGATCCCAAAGGTTTTTGAGAAAGATATTAACTTTAGTCGGGATATTTCTCGGGGTGATAAGATTAGTTTAGTTTATGAAAGTATCGAGTTTGATGGCGAAGCAATCTCAAGTCGCCATTTACTCGCAGCTCGTTATGATAAAAAAACTATCCGTTATCAACGTGTACGCTATCACTTAAACGATAATACTATTTACTTATCCGCCAATGGTGATGATGCTGAACTCAAAAAAGTTGCCTTTATACGCCGTCCCATCAAAGGGCGTTTAAGTTCACCTTTTAATCCACAACGTAAACACCCAATTTTCCGCACCATCCGACCTCATAATGGTACAGATTATGCAGCTTCCTACGGCACACCTATTTATGCAACCGCCAAAGGAAAAATCATCTTTCAAGGCAGTAAAGGCGGCTATGGTAATGTGATTTATTTATCTCATCAGGATGGTATTAAAACGCGCTATGGACATATGTCAGGTTTTAATAATCAATTACAGGTCGGTAGCCCAGTAGAACAAGGTGATATTATTGGTTATGTCGGCTCAACAGGTAACTCCACAGGTAATCATGTACATTATGAGTTTCATGTTAATGGTCAAGCAGTCAATCCTGAAACGGTAGAATTACCCACAATCGGTATAATGACTCAGCAAGAGCAGACTCAGTTTCGCAAAACCAGCCAAGTCATGTTAAATGCCTTGAATAAGTCCAATCATATTGCCAATATTGGTGCAGATTTTAGCAAATCAAATAGGAGTCAAACTACTAACGCTAACGATGGATAAAATATGGATCACGCTTTATATATTGGTTTAATGTCAGGAACAAGTATGGACGGTGTCGATGCCGTTTTAGTCGAATTTCCTCAGAATAATACGCAAACTCAACCAGCCAATGCTCAACCTAAACTCATTGACAGCTTATGCTTTAATATGCCTACGGAGTTAAAGCAACAATTGCGACAACTCATTTCACCCGATTGGCAAGGTTCTTTATATGAAATAGGCATTATTGATCAGAAACTAGGTAAATTATTTGCAGCAGCCGTACAAGCCTTACTTAAACAAAGTCATACTAAAGCTGAATCCGTTTTAGCAGTTGGTAGTCATGGACAAACTGTTTGGCATCAGCCTCAAGGTCAACATCCTTTCAGCTTACAATTAGGTGATCCGACCCATATTGCTGAGCAATGTAATATCACTACCGTTGCTGATTTTCGTCGTATGGATATGGCAGCATCAGGACAAGGCGCACCGCTAGTACCTGCATTTCATCAACAAATATTAACGCACCCCCATAAAAATCGGCTGATTGTCAATATTGGCGGCATTTCCAATATTACGGTATTACCCGCATTGGAAAATGGACAAGACAAAATTATTGGTTTTGATACAGGAACAGGCAATGGTTTAATGGATGCTTGGATTCAACAATGTCATTCTGTCCCTTATGATAAAAATGGCACATGGGCAAAAAGTGGATGTTGTCATGCTAAATTATTAGCGGCCTGTCTTGAAGATGCCTATTTCTATTTGCCTTACCCTAAAAGTACAGGTAAAGAATATTTCAATTTAGATTGGCTCAATCGTTGTTACCCTAATTTACAAGCAATTCAGCCTGTCGATGTGCAAACTACCCTGACGGAACTGACGGCACAAAGCATTATTTTTGCAATGCAAAGTCTTGAAATCAGTATTGATGAAGTGCTGTTATGTGGTGGAGGTCATTACAATCGATTTTTAGTCTCTCGTTTACAGGCACACTTAGGCACTATACCGCTACAAAGTACAGAAGTTTCAGGCATTCATCCTGATTGGGTCGAAGCCATTGCCTTTGCATGGTTAGCACAACAAACGATGCAGGGAGAAAGTGGCAATTTAGCAGAAGCAACGGGAGCAAAAGGGGGACGGGTATTAGGGGCAATTCATCAGGCGAATAAAACTTAGATAATTCACTCGGTATTTGCTGTTTTGTCTGAATGTTTTTCGTTAGTATTCGGGTTTCTTAGCTTTGATTATAAAACGAGATAAACGATGTCAGCACAACCGAGTTCAATCACCGATTTTTTGCAAAGGGGCAATTTTCATTTTCGAGTATTTGATTTAGGTCGTCGGGTTACACGTCTTTCTAATCAACTATTTAGCAAAATTGAAACGCAACAGGCGATGTACCCTTATCCTTTTCAGCAATCTGCATGGATCGCAGTGCTATTTTGGGATAAATACCCATCAGAGGCAAAACGCAGTGAACCTATTATCTGGTTTCTAAAATTTCCTATTGATGAGCTGGGCTATCTACAACTTTCTTCCCGCGATGCCTTTTTACAACAACTATTTGATCAACTAGGAACAAACTTTAAAGCACAACAACAGGGCAAAGCGTTTTCAGATAACTTAAAAGAAAGTCCTTTTGCCTTTAAACCCCAAGCGGATCGTTTAGCAATATTTCACTCCAAAGCCGCCAAGATTTTATCTCACGACCCATCACACTATTATGCCCCGACACAACACTACCTACGCGGTGGCTTAGGTTATGAACAATGGCAATCACTCGGTTTACAAGGGATTGCGGATGTCTTAGCACGCCTAGATAAAGACAATAATAGTGCCATACTGACGGCTGCAATTGCTTATATACCTGATCAACCTTTAGAAGTTATCGCTAATTTAATGGAACATATTGAACCTAATAAAGCTTTAAGTGATGCCCTACTCACTAAGATGCAAGCACAAATTAAGCAAATGGATTCGCTTCCACTGCTTGCCGCCTTATTGCGTTCGCTCTCGAATAGCCAAATTAAACCGCTACGCTACCAAGCATGGGAATTATTACTGCAATCAAAACAGCGTACTGAAATTGAATTATTAGCAGTCTTATCAGGGCGAGCATGGAATGATCTACGTGATGAAAAACGTTTTAAAGCCTTTTTAGAAGCCTTAGCAGAATGCGATCAACAACAATTCTTTATTATTTTAGTGGATTTAATGGCTATTCCTACAATGCGCGATGCATTATTAAAAGTGATGCGCCTACCTGATCGTTCAGAACAATTGGCACAACGCATTGGCTTATTCTTCCAACAATCCCGCGCTGCGATTGCCTAATTATTTGCTTGGAAACGCCCTTAATACCCAATAACCCAATCTTTGGCATCAATTCCTAATTAACCCAATCCTTGGTATTAATAACCAAACGCTGGGTAGTCTCTAACCTAAACTTGGTTATTTTAGCCTGCCAGTAACCCAGTTTTGGGCATACATAAACAAATATAAAAAAACAAACAACAAAACAGAAATAAGCGCGAATTAAAAAAATTGAGTAAAATTTAAGCTTATGGTTGTTGTTGTTTTTTTATTTGATAATTTAT
>WFRR01000113.1 GCA_015486375.1 Thiotrichaceae bacterium | reverse complement strand
TTCCAATATCAGCCCGCCACTGTCTATCTAGTTTTAATCCTGAACAGGAAATATTCATTGAAAATAGACCATTTTTATTAATTTATACTATTTTACATTCAAATTAATAGTGTAGCAACAAGTCTAATAAATGCTGGGCGAAATTCGACAATTATGGTACGGACTATTGTTATGGAAACCAAGTGATTATAGATCATGGTAATGGGGTATATTCAAGGTTCGCACATTTAACAGATAATATTTTAGTTTCTGAAAACCAGAGTGTTAATGCAGGTGATCCAATCGGTTATATAGGAAACTCCGGAAATGCTTATGGTCAACATTTACACCTGGGATTTTATAAAAATATAATCACATCTGATGTTAAAAAGAAGCTGTCCAAAGGAAAGTATGTAAAAGGAATATCTGTCAATAGTAAAGAGGCTTGTAAAAAAACTTTAAATAAATTAAACCTTTCTTGGAGTATTCCTTTTAAGGAAAAACAAGAAAAATGTAATGCTTATACAACAGAGTATGCTGTTAAATTTAATTTCAATTAAAAAACCTAAATTGGGTAAGAGCTACTTTCTCCCTAACCCACCCCTTATGCAGCTCTGCAAGGGGTGGTTCATTCAACGGCACTTAATCCATTGCTGAGTTAAGCCTATTTGCATCGCTTTAACATTAAAGAAAAATACGTTGATTTTAAACCTCTGTATCTAAAACAAAACCATCATTCCAAACCACATCAGGGTCAAGTACGCGCAGGTTATTACGAAATAGGTCTTGAATAAAAGTCAGTCGTTCTTGAGTGCGTGCTTCAAAGCGGAGTGTAATGGTTGGCGACGTATTAGATGCTCGCGCTAATCCCCAGCAATCTTCAAAATCAGCCCGTAAACCATCGACAAAAGAAATATTCGCCCCATCTAAGACATGGTAAGTACAAAAATCTTTGACGGCGGCTTGTGCGGCTTCAGGTGAGCTAAAATATAATTTATATTCAGGTGTTGAATAACTATCAGGGATATTAGCGAAAACTTCGGTTGGGGTTTGCTTTGCTTCCGATAAATATTCTAATAAACGGGCAGCCGCATAAATACCATCATCATTAAATTGCCACTGTCGATCATTTAAAATAATATGTCCGCTAAATTCACCGCCCATAATGGCATTTTCTTCAAGCATTTTAGCTTTTAACAATGAATGCCCACTAGGACACATGACTGACGTAGCCCCTGATTTTTCAACGGTTTGTAGTAATATTTGGCTACATTTTACATCAAAGACAACGCGACGATTAGGATGCTCTGCTAAAATATTTTGAGCTAAGAGTGCCATAATTCGGTCAGGCCAAAGAATTTTACCTTGCCCATCCACTGCAATCATGCGATCACCATCACCATCAAAAGCAATACCAATATCTAATTGTTCTTTTTGCACAAGGGTTTGTAAAGCGTTAAGGTTTTCAGGTTTAGTCGGATCAGGGGAATGATTAGGGAATGTACCATCCACTTCACAAAATAGAGGATGCACTTCACAGCCGAGACGTTCAAACAGCTTCACGGCAAATGCGCCCGTAATACCATTGCCACAATCTAATCCAATGCGTAAACGACGTTGTAAGTTGACATCATTCAGTACTGCCTGACGGTAAGCATCAAAAATAGTTTTATGCTCAATCTGCCCTTTTTGCGTTGCAATATGCAGTTTTTTCTGCAAAATTCGATCATATAAAGCCGTAATGCCATGAGTATGTAAGCAGTGTTGATCCAATACAATTTTAATACCATTATATTCGGGTGGATTATGACTACCCGTAACAACGACACCATTATCAATTGAGAAATGTTGCAGCGCAAAATATAAAACAGGCGTAGGCACTTGCCCAATATCAATAATGTCACAGCCTGCATGAACTAAACCGTCTGCCAGCGAATCTGCGATACGAGGGCTAGAAAGTCGTGCATCTCGCCCTAATAAAATACGAGGAGATGTTGAGCCTTCTAGCTGTGAGCCAATACTTCTACCAATCTGAAATGCATTGTGAGAAGTGAGTTCTTCATTTGCGATACCGCGAATATCATAGGCGCGGAATAAGCCTTTAGGGATAGCTTTCATAATTATTATTGTTGAGTCGTTGCCACAAATTTCATGGGGAGATAATGTTATTTGTGTTGTTTTTTCTATTTATGACCTGACGAGCCAAAGCCGCCTTCTCCTCGATCTGTATGTGTAAAGTCATTGACTTGATTCAGTTCAACTTGAACCACAGGAACAAACACCATTTGTGCAATGCGATCTCCAACGTCAATCGTAAAAGCCTGATCACTCCGATTCCAGCAGGAAATATACAACTGCCCTTGATAGTCAGAATCAATTAAACCCACCAAATTACCCAAAACAATGCCATGTTTATGACCTAAGCCTGAGCGGGGTAATAAGGTTGCAGCAAGATGAGTATCGGCAATATGAATAGCAATACCTGTCGGAATTAAACGGGTTTCACCTGCTTTGAGGATAATCGTTTCATCAAGACAAGCCCGTAAATCCATACCTGCAGAGCCGTCTGTTGCATAACTCGGTAATGGAATATCAGAACCTATGCGAGAGTCTAGTACCTTATAGTTAATTATGGGCATTATTTGTCCTATTTGTGTCATTTTCATATTAATAAAGGGCGAGAAAAGTAACATACCTGAGTATTTATGTCTTTCTCGCTTTTATTAAGTCAAAAAATTTATTTTAGGTATACAATATTTTTATAAATACTTGTTATATAAAAATATTTTTATCCCTGTCACCTTGCTTGTATTGTTGGTAATGCTTAGCCAGTAAATTCAATAATTGAACCGCTAAAGCGGGTTTTGGCATCATTGGCAAGGACTGACTACCCCCTTGCCATAACACTTCTAAAGCATTTTCAGCTTGATCAAAGGCTCTGCCCTCTCCAACCCAGTTTGCAGCGATCATATTGAGTTTTTTATTATTTAATTTTTGTCGCGCATAATGGATCAAATTATCAGTTTCTGCTGCAAAACCCAGTGTAAAAATTCCGCTAAAACAGTGACTTAGTTCCGCGAGAATATCAGGAGTCTTATAGAGTTCAATGGCAAAATGATCAGCGGTTTTTTTAATCTTATGAGCGTCCACTTTGATGGGGGAATAATCAGAAACGGCTGCGGTTGCGATAAAAATATCAGCAGTGCTTGCTTGCTTTAAAATAACATCGTACATCTGTTTAGCAGATTCAACATTGATACGTTTAACCTGCTCAGGGGTAGCCAATGCCGTTACACCTGAGACTAAGGTCACTTCAGCCCCCATCGCTTGTGCTGCCGCTGCAATGGCATAACCCATTTTCCCCGAACTGCGATTACTAATAAAGCGCACAGGGTCAATCGCTTCTCGGGTCGCACCTGCACTGATTAAGACTTTTTGACCGTATAATACTTGTCCACCCTGATATTCTTCTAGATTATGTTTTAATTTATCCACAATCTCAGCCGCTTCTAACATGCGCCCAAACCCTATATCACCACAGGCTTGCTGTCCTGATGTGGGTCCCCAAATAGCAATCTGTCGAGCGGTTAAGGTTTTAATATTATTTTGTACGGCCGCATTGCGCCACATTTGTTGATTCATGGCAGGTGCAATCGCAATCGGTGCAGCAGTTGCTAAGCAGAGTGTACTGAGTAAATCATTGGCAAAACCTTGCCTTAAACGGGCAATAAAATCTGCGCTACACGGTGCAATAATAATGTAATCCGCCCATTTAGCTAAAGCAATATGCCCCATTGCAGCTTCAGCTTGAGTATCTAGTAAATGGGTATGAACAGGATGTCCTGATAACGCCTGTAAGGTTAATGGTGTAATAAATTTCGTTGCCGCTTCTGTCATACAAACTTTGACACAATACCCCTGCTTTTTTAATAAACGCACTAGCTCCGCTGCTTTATAAGCTGCAATGCCCCCTGTTATTCCAATAAGAATGTGTTTTTTCTGTAAGTTTTTCATAGTGTCCATTTTAACCGTTTTGATCAGGATGGTTTATTCTTAATATTAAGGAAATTTTTTCATCACTTTTTAATGGAGAAGCAAAATGGCAATTACGGATTGGCCAGCAGAACAACGTCCACGCGAAAAACTATTACAGTGTGGTGCAGAAGCCTTATCAGATGCAGAGTTACTCGCAATCTTTTTGCGTACAGGAATCAAGGGTAAATCAGCCGTTGATCTTGCTCGTGAGTTATTAGAGGAATATCAGGGTTTACGAGCTTTACTTAAAGCGGATCAACAACGTTTTTGTCGAAGTAAAGGCATCGGACCTGCAAAATATGTCCAGTTACAAGCGATGATTGAAATGAGTAAACGCTTTTTAAGTGAAAAAATTGATCGCGGTGACGCAATCACTAATCCTGAGACCGTACAACGCTATTTATTGTCTCGTTTACGTGATTATCCCTATGAAGTCTTTGCCTGTTTATTTTTAGACAACCGCCATCATATTTTAAAATATGAAGAACTCTTTCGTGGCACGATTGATGGTGCATCGGTCTATCCTCGCGAAGTCGTTCGGCGCGCCATCCATCATAATGCAGCGGCGGTTATCCTCGCGCATAATCACCCCTCTGGATTGACCGAACCCAGTCAAGCCGATATTCGTATTACTCAAAAGTTGAAAGACGCACTTGCATTGATTGATGTCCGCATTTTAGATCATTTTATTATTGGTGATGATGTCACCTCTTTTGCAGAACAAGGTTTGATTTAAATCATGAACTTATCAATTTAAAAGCAGGTTTAAATTTTGTATTGCATTCGGATTCCCCTGTTTTGCCGCAATACGAAATAAAGATTCTGCTTTGGACTTATCTTGCATGACACCGTTGCCTAAAATATACAATACCCCTAGATTGTTTTGCGCTTCTGAAAGGTTTTTATCAACGGCTAATTGATACCATTGTGCTGCTGCATAATAATCTTGTGGCATGCCTTTTCCCTCTTCATATAATAAACCAAGATTATATTGTGCCTGTGCATCGCCCTGATCGGCTGCTTTACGATACCAGCGTGCTGCCTTCTTTAAATTTTTCTGTAGGCCTTGTTTGCCTTCTTCATACAGAGAACCTAATAATAATTGACTGCTACGATCACCTGCATTGGCATCTTCCTTAAGGAAAGCTAGATTTAGTTTCGGATTAATAGCAGGCTTGGTTTTTTTAGGCAATGTCATACTAGCAAGCTGCATTTTTTCTTGTACAGGAGTCGATATAGTCTGATTAATTAGCGAATTTTTAGGCAGATTACTATCAGGTTGAGTCTTTTTTTCACTCGGAGGTGCTTGTTTTAAGGCTTGAGGATTCGGCTTAGTGGTATTAATTAAAGCCAGTTTGGCAGCAATATGTCCCTGTTTAGCCGCGGATTTTAACCATTTTGTTGCCAGAGATTGACTTTTGGGTGCAGCGTGATTATTACTATGTAATAAGCCTAAACTATACTGAGCATCACTATGCCCTTGTTTGGCGGCTTGAGTTAACCATTGTATGGCTTTTTGACGATTAAATTGATATCCATTTGAGCCAGAATGATAGCTTAAACCCAATTGATATTGAGCATCACGATCACCTGCCATTGCTTGAGTTTCTAGTTTATCCAAACGAGGTGCATTATTGACCTTTTGTCGATTACGATA
Organism: Thiotrichaceae bacterium; assembly: GCA_015486375.1. Classification (GTDB taxonomy): domain Bacteria; phylum Pseudomonadota; class Gammaproteobacteria; order Thiotrichales; family Thiotrichaceae; genus S015-18. Next base: position 962 of record WFRR01000113.1, on the reverse strand, counting down.
CCACGCTTCAACACTGACTTCGGAATAGGTGCTATTCATTGTCTGATCCGTCAATGAAGGTCTCGCTTCCCAAGGCGGCGGGGGATTATTTAAGTGTACTGTTGCAATAGAGGTCAGTTTTGTTTCTGCGTTAAGGGTTGTGCTGAGGCTTAATAGTGCTACAGAGAGAGTGAGTGCTATATAAAACAACGTCGTCGTCATTCTTATTATTTCTTTCATTATCATTTCCACCAAAAAGCGGTATGTTTTCAATTAATTTTATTATTGCTTACTTTATAAGCTAGTTAACTTAAACCTAAACTTAATAGAAAATAATCAAAGGTGGGAAATATTAGAATTTATCAAATAGCCTGTGTATCATTGAGATTGTGCTTTAGTAAGACCTAAAGAAGGACGTTTTTTGACACCTACAAATCTAATCTTAAAAAGAATGTTAACTTCCTTCTATAATCTTAAATTATCAAACTTACAGCCTGACTTGTGGCTCAAAAGACCTCGCTAACCCCATTGAAGAAAAGGAAAATTCATCTTGGCAAAAAAAATATTAAATAAAAAAACACGCTTAAGTTTGCAACAAGCGAGTGTGTTGTTCTTTGTGAGTTTAGCCTTAGTGCTATTCCTTGCACTATTTAGTTATCATCCCGATGATCCTGGATTTTTTAGCCGAAATAATATTTTTACGGGTGATATTCATAATAAAGTCGGGACTCAGGGGGCATGGATTGCTGATTTACTCTTTGGCGTATTTGGCAGTGTCGCTTTTTTGATTCCAGCAGGGTTTATTCCATTAGGTTTTTTGACTTTTCGTTTACTGCCCCCCCCCAACCCCGCTAATCCACGTGGAGGAGTTAACACAGTGATTGTAGTATTTGGCGTTATTTTAGCCTTACTTAGCCTAACGAGCTTGTCACATATGTTAATTCCTTCTAGCTTACCTCATGGTGCAGGTGGCTCATTAGGGA
>WFRR01000112.1 GCA_015486375.1 Thiotrichaceae bacterium | reverse complement strand
GATTAATGGAAGTGTTAGTATGAAATTTTCAAATATAAAAAAAGATAATATCTATATTCCAGATATTGATAAATATAGCCTAAATATTAATGGCAGTAGTAAAAAATCAATTATCCCTTTTGACAAAGAAATAATTAATATAGCTAATAAACATATTAAAAACCATAGAGAAATTCACAAGGGTAATTACAAAGATGAGGTGACAGCAGGACTCTACAATTTTATTTTTAGTCATATAGAATTATTATTTTTACATGAAGATATTGATAGGGTGATGCACGTAGGTATGAATACCTTAAGTGAAGAAATTAGACTAAGTGCTTTACTCAAAGACTCAATTAATAATATTAAATACCTAAGCCCTGTAAGAGCAGCACCACAACGAGATTATATTGATTACTCTCAAAATATATCAGAACTAGACAAGGATGGCTTGAATTCTGCACACTTGTTATGGAGTAAACAAAATCAAATAGTTCGCTGGAAAGGAAAACAACAAAAGTTATCAGAAGCCATTAATCAATGTATGAAATGTATCGGGTTAAATCAAGCAATAACGCCTGACAAAATAGGTGAGATTATTTATAAAGTAGGCGTTGCAGAAAAAAATTCGGGGAAGTCTATTTCTTTGGCTGATGTGGGTGTTGGCTATTCACAAATAATTCCTATTACTCTTTTAGGTTTACTGAATAATCCAGAAAATTTAATGCTAATTGAACAACCTGAAATACATCTACATCCTTCAAGTGCAGCGAATCTTGCTGATTTATTTTTAGGTTTTATTGAAGATGATAAGCGTTTTATAATCGAAACACACAGTCAAGATTTTATTAATAAATTACGCCTTCGTGTTATTCAGAATCCTGATTTAAAAGATAAAATCAATATTGTTTTTGTTGAACAAGATGATAACGGTGAATCCTATATCAAACAATTTGAAATTGATGAAAATGGTATGTTTCCCGAATGGCCTAAGGGTTTTATTGATGAGTCGGAAAACTTAGCCAGAGAGATATTAAACGCCAGATTAAACCGTACTTAATATGCCAAAATTCACATTATGCCCGCATTTTTTGGTTAATTATGCCTATGACAACCCTTTGGAGATAGAACAAAAGATTATTAAGCCCTTATTGGATTGTTTAACACAAGCTCAAAATTTAGGTATTGAATTAGTGCTAGCAACAGAGATTCTTCGCTACTATGAAGAATCTTATCCTTGGAATAAAATGAGTGACCCGAAATGGACAGGATATATTAGAGATTGGCATTTACTCATTACTACCCACTTGCATAAAGCAAATTTTGTTAGTGTGAATGATGTTCATCTCTCAAAAGAAAATCGTAACTGCGCTATAATTTCTACTAAAATCAAACAATTATTTAATCAATTTCTGAGTGTTTTTGGCTCTGCAAAGATGCCTAATAAAAATCATGATGAAGCAATATTTATTGCTGATCAGTGTCATTATCCAAGTACGTTCCAGCGTTATTATTTATTTCAAGTTCCTGATCATTTGGATAAGGTGGAATATCCGTGGTTAAGAATTTACAAAAAGCCGCTACCTCCCAAAGGCGATTTCCCCTTTATCCCTCCTAATGATTGGCGAAAATATACTGCTCCGAAAAGATCAATCTCACATGCTTATGTAGATAAGCAAGGCAATGAATGGAAATGGGATCAACTTCACAATAATCATTGGGATGTACAATTTCCTAATGCTAAATCGTACAAGAATGTAACGCCTAATGGAAGAATTCTTTCAAAAAAGAAAGCATCATAGATTTTCAATCTCATCAATTAATGGCATAGCGGTTTAATGTAGACTACTTTTATAACATTAGATAAAGAGAAAATAATGATATGAAATACCTTATAAGCACCAGCATATTACTAATCTATCTACTTTCTGCACAACTTCATGCAAAATGTGATCAAGATAGCAAAACACTGTTTTCCTGCAAAATTAAAAAAAGTGGCAAGTTGCTCGAAGTCTGTGATGCAGGCAAGACGATTAATTACACATTTGGTAAAGTCGATAAAAAACCTGAGTTATCACTTTCACTCCCCAGAGATAAAGTCTCAACCTACCAATGGGCGGGTGTGGGTCGCTATGAAAATTATTCGGTTATTATTCCCAATGGGGAGGCGACCTATAATGTATTTTGGGGTGTGGATAAACTCGCCAAGGGCTATCCCGAAGATGCAGGGGTTACGGTTGAAATCAAAGGGGAAGAAGTCGCTAGAATCCTTTGTGTGAATAAAACGGTTGTACACAATTTAATTGATGTTGATTTAAAACCTGTAGAGTATGAGTAATTACAATATTATCCGAATTGGCATACTTATTGCTTTCTATATATTAGTAATTGATAACGATTCCATATTGCTTAAAAAATAAAGCTAACAGGCTGAATATAAGAATATTCATCGTTATTAACCCATATAGAATGCACCAAAATAGTGCGCTATGCATCAAGATAGTGCATTTGTGGTGTAGCAATCATCATAAGTGATAGGTAATGTAGAAAAATGAGTATGAGAAACCCAGTAGAATTATCCGTTGAGCGTTGTCCTGATGGATACTTGAGAAACAAAGAAGATTGGAGTGAGTCTTTAGCTTGGAAAATGGCTGCTGAGTGGAATGGACTCAATTTTGGTGAGTCACATTTACCCATTTTACATTTTATCCGCACTCATCACGAAACTCATCAGGTTACTCCTGATGTACGCGATGCGACCAAATTTCTTATACAAAATGGTATTCAAAAGAGAGAGGCTAAAAAACACTTATTTAAGCTTTTCCCCAATGGATATATGCAGCAAGGTGTACAACTTGCGGGGATGCGAAGACCCACAGCATGGTGTGTGGGTTAACGATTTAATCCCGATAATCAGGCATAAATGATTCTATAAACTGAAACCGAAACGCACCTACAATTAAACTTTCATTGGCATCAAGTGCTGTTTCTGGTTCTTTTAGTGTCAATATAGAACGAATATCCCCTTGTTTTTGCAATATATAAGTACGGCTACGGCTAATTTGTTGTATGTGTAAATGACGTTGTGTCAATTTGAGCTGAAGGTGCTGTCCTGATAAACCAATATGGCTGAGATTACCGCGTTGTTGCCCATTTTTATACACCAAACGACTGGCATTATTGAGTAAACCTAGCGGAATATCCGCTTGATGTTTATCACCCATTTGTTCTTGGGTATCTCGACCCAAGATGACACGATTAAGGGGTAATGGAATTGAAAAGCTATGTTCAGGCAAACTAAAAATAGCGAATTGTTTACTGGGTAATTCGGGGGATTGTAGGTAGTGATTTTTCTGTTTTAGAAATGGTAAAGGTTGGTTGAGTTCTAACACTTGCCATGTATTATCATCTGCCTGTTGGGCTTTCCAATATAACTGACTGCCTTTTCTTTCTCCCTTAATCAGCCAAGCAATATCTTCTGTTGTTTGGGCTAATGCGCCTGTTTTATCCAGATAAAGTAACCAATGCGATAACGCTCTTGCCCCCCGTCCTTTGAGGCTGTCCAATTTCGGTAATACAATGCCCGTTAATTGCAGGTGATATAAATAATCAGGTTGATTGTTTTCACTTATATCAATTTGGCTCAGACCACCAAATGTATCGTTGTCATCATCATCAATCATTGTGCCTGTTTCAAAAGGGGCAGCTTGAGTTGAGATAGAATTAGCCATTTTGCTAATCGGAGTGATAGCCGTATTAGCAATACTTCGATCAATTAATAAGGTTAATGAATCTTCTATATTATTCACAGCATAAAAACGGCACGTCGTTTTTGCTTGCTGACGTTGCGGCTGTTCACTGCGGATATAAGTATCATCACCATAGCTTGTCGGTCTTTTAGCGTGCATATTGATAATAATCTCGCCCTGATCACTGCTTTTAATCCAGTGAGGACTTTGCAAAGCACTATTGCTGAGTGTATTGGCAATCAATAACATTTTTTGTTTAGCATACAGTCCAACTGGGCGCAGAATTTTGATGCCTTGTGGCGGTTCAATCACCTCACCCGCATCATTACGTAAGGCTTCAAAAAATATCCATTCCTTAAAATCAGTAGACTCTGCTTCTTGCATAATCTGAATAGAGGCTGTTTGTTCATCGTCCCGATTCGGTAAAAAAACACCCATACCAAATTGACAAACAATTTCATCTTTAGCCAGTTCATTATGCGGCATAATCGCATAATGCGGGGGACGCTTATGATAATACTCATTATCCGCAAAAGCTTTTTGATGTTGATAACGAAACCGTTCTGTCATATAAAATAAATCACTTCCCCCATCAATATCGGCATCCCGCCACACAGAAGTCGGCAACCAAATCACCACATCTGAAAAGACATAAGTACGTCGAATCGGAGCATCACCCCGATAAGCCGTGGTCGTATAACGATGGGCATTTAAAGCCTGATATAAACGCCGTGACACCATTTCTGTTGTAGCTTCCCGCATTGCCTCATCACCCCCCGTTGCCTGATTCCAAATAGCATCCGCATTAAAAGGATCAGTGACATTTGAAAGTCTCAAGGTGAATAAACGGGTTTTACGATCTGTGCGTAACCAAGGCGTTGCCTGTCCTGCACTCCAATCCCGAAAAAAATTACTCATTGTGCTTCATCCTTGATTTGATTGTATTTTCGTTTCCATTCATCCGCACGGACAATATTAATTTTTACCCCATCGCCCATACGGTAGCGGTATTCCATCCATAAACGGGCATTAATGGAGAGTGGGATAATTTTACGTCCCGCGACGGTTTCTATCACTTGATAAGCCTTATTACGCTGGGTTTTAGAACTTTGGGTATTGGCTAAAATAGTATTGGCTTTCACTTCTAGATTATGTTTTTTACGGGTAATTTTTTTATCATCACCATACTGCAATGCTTTTTGATAATACAACCATGCTTTGCCCCAATGAGTTGAAACAGCCTTACCTTTCTCATGAGCATGAGCTAATAATGCTAAAGCTTGTGGGTTTTTACTGTTCTCAGGCGCGTTTAGACTCATAAATGCTGCTTCCCATTGTAAGGGGTCATCTCCTAGTATTTCTGTTTCCAGTACCTGCATATCAGCATCTAAATTGTTATTGGCAATTTGAACCTGATCATTGGCATTGTCTTGAGAAGCATTACGTTTTGAATATTGCACGCCTATAATCACGAGTGCTAATACAACAATTGCAGCTAATAAAATCTTCTTTACTGGCAGTGCATTAGCTTGTGATCCTTCTCTTGGCTTTGGTTTGGTATCTGATATTAAATTGGGATTGGCAGCCGTATCAGTTGTGGATTTCGTTTGACTTGATTCCAAGTCTGATTGAAGTTGAGCAATTGAATTAGATTTTACTTTTCGAGCTGTTGGACTTGAATTAATCGACGCATTGGGGGTAGCTTGGTTGACTATTTTAGGACTAGAAACAGACTGAATGGTTGCATTTGATTTTTCTGGGGTGACTGGCTTGGATTTATTTTCTAGTTTGCTGAGTTTAAATTGTATATTTTCAATCCAATGCAGTGAATTTTTAGCATTAGGACGATCTTGATAACGCTTATCCAGTAACTCTGCGACAAATTCAGAAAATTGTTCTGCGACTGGTTTATAAATCGAGGTACTAAGGCTTTCTTCTTCTAGTTCATCTTCATAAACAAAGGTGACGGCGCGATTTTCAGCTAAATCAATAAAAGTTTGGGCTAAGAACTCGGTTTCTTCTGCTGTAATACCGCCGACTTTACCCAATAAACCTGCTTCACCTTTGTCGAGGGCAATTTTATGTTGATAGCTAATTCGCTCCAAATCAACAATAAAATTTTCCTGACTTTCAGGCAGATAACCCGCAATAATACGATAAATTAGTAAACCTAAAGCATAAATATCCGTATGTGTACCAATCGCAACGTGTTTTTTGCCATCCGTATTCGGCTTAACAAGGAGAATTTGTTCAGGTGCAACACAGTCGTCTGAATAATTCATTTGGGTATGGGTACTATCAGCCTGTTTAAATACACTTTTACTAATGCCAAAATCCAGTAAGCGGATTTCATTATCTTCGCTCAACATTAAATTATCGAGTTTCATATCTCGATGCATTAATGCCTCACTGTCCTTTTTCTGATGGTGAATATATTTCAAGGCAATAATCATCTGTTTAATCCAGACGAGATATTGACTTAAATTGGGCTGTTGCTGTTCAAATAATCGTTTAGAAAGCGAATATTGATAAAATGGCATGACAAAAGCAGGCACATCTCGACCCCCTTCTTGCAGAGTGCCTGTATCAAGGCAGGCAACAATATAATGTTCTTCTGCCTGTTCAAGTGACTGCAAAAATTCAATTTCTTGTTGGATACGGCTACAATTACTCTTTACGCGACTAATTGGCCACAACATATCGGTATCTTTCCAAATCCGTGCTATCTTTAATGCCAGTATATGTTTATCACTTTCACGACGGACTTTAAAGACCTCTGCTTGAGCCCCCCCTACTTGCTTTTCAATTAATGTGTATCTATCTTTTTTTAATGTAACCGTGTCGTTTATATTCATATTTATCGTTATTATTTGGACTTTTTATGCAACCCCCACTCAAAAATCGCTGGCAAAGCATTAATATTAGAAAGTTACTGCGTATTAGCATTATTATATTGCTTGCTCTGCTGCTTATCTTCAGTTTCCGTTTAACACAACTACAATTGATGGTAAAAGAAACGGCTGAAGAACAAAAACAACGCAAACAACGGGTTTGTAGTACAGAAGAGTGGTTAACACAAAAAGAACAATGCTTACAAAAATCCCGTACCGAAGCCCATCAACTGTTTGATGAACTGATGTCACACCCTGAACTGATGACGGTTCTCTCTGATGGTAGTCTAAAACTACCCAGTTCAGATTATTTATTAGCCTTTACAGCTAAAAATAAGGACGTTTCGGAAGCGAATCAAATTTTATTAAAACGTCTCTACGGTTCAGTAGCAGGTAAAGCGGTACAGCAACAGGTTGCATGGTGGAATCATTCCCGTCGTTTTGCCGCACTGCGGGATGATTCAGCTCAACAAGGAGAAAGTACTTCTAGTTGGCTCGCTTATGATAACTGGGGTGGTACTCTGAAAGGGCGTTCTGTTGTGCCATTGGATTATGGCTATGTCAATGCAGGACGTTTACCTCAATATTTTAATGATTGGCTGAGTGTTTCAGGGCAGGAACAGATTGTTTTTCAAAGACAAATTAAAAGTGTAACGCGTCGTAGCTTAAATTTGCAGGTTATTGGACGACCTGATATTAGCCAACTAAAAAAATACGCACAGGTGACCTTACAAGCTTGCCAAATTGAGCATAGAAAAACCCGTTGTTATAAAGTAAATAAAGCCACAGCCGCCGCTGAGGTCTATCGAATCAGTATTCATCTGGCTGCGAATAAAAATTATCAACTAAAATTACCCGTGCAACCTGCTTTAAATACCGCCCTAAAAGTGGATGGTTTACCGATTCACTTAACCACTTTGAAGCATGATCGCCCACCTTATAAAAATGCCTATCAAAATAAACACTATGCGTGGCAGCCTATCTTTGAATATAAACGCAATGTCATTACCAATACCCGCGAACAATTTCGTTTCAAAATTGCCACCGCAGAAGGCAATGTATTATTTGATTCCTTACAAAATCATCCCAGCGCCTTTACACGAGACTATGGTTTATTATCATTAATCGGTTATGAAAGCAGTGATCGTCTCGCCTTATCAGGTCTGGTATCACGGAGTAAATTAAAAAAGAATAATACCGAAGTACGTTTAACCCTAAATGCAGCCTTGCAAAAATCAGCCTATAAACATTTACAAACCGAACTGAAACAAAAGATTGATCCACGCGGACGTTTCAATCAACAGCGTCGTGCCTCGGTGGTATTAATTAACCCTGAAACAGGTGCAATTCTAGCGGCTGCTAATTATCCTAATCCTCCTTCAGATGTACATCGTTGGGATCGTTTATCATTCTCCAAATTATATCCCACTCGTGATCCGTTTGGGGTCGCTGCATGGCAAGGTTTAGATAGTAATAACACGCCTGGTTCTACCTTTAAAATGGTTACGGCATTAACCGCTTTACAGGCAGCGCAAGAAGGCAATGATATAGTCCGAAAATTAACCCGAGGTGTGAGCGCAAGTGAATACCAACGCTTAACCCAATTGCCCGTAAGTCGTTTTGGTTATGATCCTGATGGTGATTCTCGCCAAGGTTCAGCCACTTCGGAAGTGACTAATTCAGGTCATGCACCTTTATTACGTTCTATGCCACACCGTAATGTGAATAATAAAATGGTTTATCCCCGTTTACGCAATCAAGCCTGTGGTACAAGCAAAAGCAGTAAAAATTTGGGCTTATCTGAAGCCGTCCGCGATTCACTCAATATTTGGTTTTCCCGTTTAGCCGTACTAATGGATAAAGATAAACTTGCTACAGGGGGCAAAGATACCCAATTGGTAGCAATGGCGGATCGACTCGGTTTTGGTAAGAAACTAGCCTTAGCGCAGGAAGGCACATTACTCAATCCACTCGGAAAATTGACGCAACATAAAGGACGCGGTTCAGTACTCAGTGCATTTACAGGTAATTTAACTTTAAAAACCTATTCCAATACACGCTATGCCAGTGGCGATGCTTTACAACGCTTAAGCCAAAATAGTTTTGGGCAAGGTGTTTCTGCAACCCCCTTACAAATGGCACGTATTGCCGCCACCGTTGCAACAGGCTATTTACCTCAACCTTATTTACTTAAACAATGGGCAGGAAAAATGCTGGATGTGCCTGAATCAATGAAATTACAACCCGATAATATTGAATTATTACGGGCAGGTATGAAAGCCGTACCTGAAGTCGGAACGGCACGAAAAGCATTTGCGACCTATTACCCTAAAGGACGTTGTTCGGTTTACGGTAAAACAGGCACAGCTCAGATTGGTAAAGGACGTGGTACACAACGGCAGCGTTATTATTCAGCATGGTTTACAGGCTGGCAGGAAGATCAACAAGGAAAACCCAAAGTTGCCTTTGCCTGTATGGTTTCCCATACCTATTTAAGTGGTCATAATTATGGTGGTGATGTGTGTGGCCCGATTGTGGCGCGTATTTTGCGTGATTATGATAAAGGCAAGCAGATTAAATAATCATTGAGCTTAATTTGCCCATACCCCATTAGTCACTTGGCAATCTATAGCATCTAATAACATGTGAATAGATAAGCCTAAACCAACCAGCCTTGTTTTTGGTATGAAACAAAGTATGACATATAAAACGACAAGCCAAACTTGATGCAATGGATGAAAACCAATACTGCAACGATTTGGGCTGTATATTGGATCAGCTAATAAATGATCAATATCTACAAGCATCGTCACAATCATTACAAAATAAGCAATCTTCCAATTATTTCGATAAAAAAGACTGACCAATAAAGCAGGAACTAAAAAATGTAAAGCTAAATGAAGCATATAACGACCACTCTATCTTTATCACTCTTGGATTCAAGTAATCAACTCTGAAATACTGAAGCAAGAGTCTATTATTCAAATACTTTCAAGTATAACTGATGCCGAGATCATCACTAATATTCTGTAACTTAGCTCTATTGGTCATTTACATCTATTCTGTAACTTACCTCTATTGGTCATTTACCTTTTTGGGTTTTCACCATATTGATTGCTTCCAGTTTGACTATCAGTCGCAAGGAATACGATAAGCACAATAAATCCAATTAAAGGGATAAGACCAATTAATAACCACCAACCCGTCCGATTAGTATCATGAAGTCTTCTTACTGCGGCAGCAATACCAGGAATAACAACACCGAGTGCATAGATTCCACCCAAGATTCCTATGCCAGTCTCAGGATTAAATGAACCTGTTAAGCCATCAATCATGGCTAACCCTATAGCGATGAGTAGGTTGAATAACACAAAATACCAATATTCTGAGCGGCTAGCTCTACCATTGAATACTGCATATTTTTGTAATACACCTATATACCAGTTCATTATTGATCTCCTTTTTTATTATTTAATGACCTTTAGGAGTATAGGAAATATTATTATGCTTAGCATTATCTATATCTGTCTAAAATTTATAAGGAAAAATCCAGATGTCTTATGGAACATTCAAGTCAATCGCAGAAGTTGCGAAAAAGTTTGATATTAGCGTCATTCAAGGTAAGGTCTTCACCAAAACAAAATCACTCGACGTACCGCCTGTATTATTTTCAGTCATAAAAGAAGATTTAAACGATGCAACCAATTATTTGAGTGAATATGCCGTATGTGATGCGTTAATTCGCCCCATTTTAAGTGTTGTGGTTCGCAATTATTCTCTGAAAATTTGGTCACACGTTGCCTATAATGTGGATGAAAAACAAGGTTTGTTAGGAGAACCTGATTATTTAATCGCACCATTGACGAAATATGGAGAAATGGCAAGACCTGCACTGTGCATTATCGAAGCTAAAAATGATAATTTTGATAAAGCGTGGGTACAAGTGTTAGCCGAAATGGTGGCTTCATCATCGCTGGGGGCAACCGTGTGTTATGGCATTGTCTCAACAGGACGATTGTGGCAATTTGGAAAATTTGAGGATAAAACCTTTATAACTGATCCAAATTTTATCTCTGCAACTGATAATCTACAATGTGTCTTCGACACGATTAATTGGATTTTTGATGAAATCTCATAGGTAAACGACCGTGAAACCCATAATGAAACGCTATTCATTACTCTTTAACAGCCTATTTTCCATTGCTGCACGTTTCGTTGGCGTTGGGCTGAACTTCCTGCTTAGAATCGTGATTACACGAAATTTACCGCTTTCCGAAGCAGGTATTATCTTTCTACTCATGACCTTTATTCCAGGAGTTGCCTTATTTAGTCGCATTGGATTAGAACAATTATTAGTCAAAGAAGTGGCGAGTGCTGATCAAAATGACAAGGCTTTTCACGCCGCTTACCTTAAAAATAGCTACAAAATTGCTCTAATAGTTTCATTGATTATCATGGCATTATGGCTGTTATCAACGTCACTTTTACAAGCTTATTTCTTTCATGAAAAGATTGCTTCGACACAACTTATGTGGGCGGGTGTTAGCTTATTTTTCTTTAATTTAACCATTATTAATACCTTTTATTTAAAAGCTATAAAACGTACGATTAGCTCGGTATTGATGCAAAATGCTTTACCTGCTGCTAGCTTCCTTATTTTGATTGCCATATTTTGGCAAGATTTCAATCAGGATCAGGGTTATATCACCCTTTATACGATTTCATTAGTGATTGCAGGTTGTTTATCGGTATGGATTACAGCACCACATTGCAATTATTCCTTGGCAACCCCTGCGAATATACCTTCTTTAAAAGTGATGCTTAAAAAGTCTTTGCCATTAGCGCCAATCTCTTTTTTCTCCTTTATGATGCTATGGGCAGATACTTTGATGGTTGCCTTTTTTTTGGATACCGATCAAGTTGCTTTATTTAGCACGGCTGCGACGATTTCATTTGTAAGCCTCTTTTTCCTCGGAGCATTGGATGCCACCATTTATCCTCGTTTACTCAATATTGCTAAACATAAACCACAGCATTTGAAAGCTTTTTTCTGGCAAGCAACAGGTTTGGTCATCGGGATTATATTCGTTGTAACCGCATTGATGGCGGCTTTCTCCTCACCCATATTGAGTGCATTTGGACAAGAGTATCTTGCTGCTCAGTGGAGTTTGATGATTTTGCTGCTTGCTCAGTTTTTACGAGCCAGTAGTTTAACCTTTTCCTTTATGTTTATTATTCGTGAAAAAGTTTCGTACCTAAATGTCATTCTTGTACTAGCCTTATTGCTAAATTTACTGAGTAATACGTTTTTAATTCCTGAGTATGGAATGGAAGGTGCAGCCATTGCGACCTTGATCGCCAATGGGTTTTTAGCAGTCACGGTGGTTTTAATGTTTATATTTAAACGCTTATCCCGTTTTAGCGATACGACGACAAAAGGTTAGATGAGTCACTGATATGCCAAGTATTCTTATTGTTTTATTTATTATCTCTATCTTTATACCTGTTGAATTTCATCTCATGGCAGGTAGTTTACGCATAGAGCCGTATCGAATAGTGTTATTGATCGCGCTTTTATACAGCTTGATGAATATTCGTCGTTTATTAGAACAAGCCGATTTGGTTGATATTCTTCTATTTGTGCTATTAGGGCTGACTTTTATTAGCTTTGCCTATAACCATTCTATGCAAAAAGCACTGGAATCCACGGGAATCTATGCAATTGAAACATTGGGTGCATTTTATCTGGCGCGTTTATGGATCATAAACCCCCGTCGATTTTATCGGGTTAATGTTACTTTTGTAGCAATATTAGGCATTTTATTTGCTTTTGGGGTATATGAAAGTTTTGCACAACATCGTATTTTGCACGAATGGGCAACCCGACTGACAGGGCATGAATCCTTGGATTATCGTCTTAACACTCATTATTATGTGCGCCTTGGCATTTTACGCGCCACCAATGTTTTTGCTCATCCGATTTTATACGGCACGATTGCTGCCTTATTTTTCCCTTTTATGGTGATGTTGCTGCGTTTTAGTTTTAGGCGACGTTACTTGATGGGTAGCATTATGTTGTTTTCTAGCATGATGTTAACCTTATCTTCTGCACCTTTATTATCATTAGTGTTTCAAGGACTATCAGCTGTATTAGTACGTTTTTGGAATAAGACACAACGCCTTTGGCTCGCCTTTGCTTTTGTCAGTATTGCCGCTGCTACCTTTTTACAAGTCTTTTCTAATCGTGGTTTCTTGGGAATCTTGGTGTCTTATTTAACTTTTAACCCCTCAACAGGTTACTATCGTATGTTGCAGTGGCAATATTCGATGAATGATATTAGTAATAATTTACTCTTTGGTATTGCACATCATGACTGGCATCGACCCGCATGGCTCAGTGAAAGTATTGATAGTTTTTGGCTACTTTTAGTGCTACAACACGGCATTATTGCAGGGGCTGTATTATTTTTTATCGCATTCTATAGTGTTTTCTACTTTTTAAACCGTTTACATCTCTATCATGTCTATACTCGTTGGATGGTAAGTTCATGGATACTGGCATTTACGGCAATGATCCTGATTGGTTTCACAGTGGATTTCTACGGTAAATTACAGCCTATGTTCTTCTTATTTTTAGGTGCGATTGGTTGGGCAAGACACCCTGATAAAGTCAATCAACAATTAAAAACAATGATTAAAACACGCATCACAAAGTGAACAAAAGGAAGATTCGATGAGAGCAAGATTCGTTAGTCAACCCATTTTTATGTTTTTGGTAAATATTCGTAATGCACTGTTGTATTTACGCACAGGCTATTTTCGTAACGTATACGGAATGAATATTGCTAAAGATGTACGCTTATCTTTTAAAGCCCGCATTGATCGAACTAACCCCAAAGGTTTAATTATTGAATCAAAAACCTATGTTGCTTTCGATGCTATTATTCTTTCACATGATTTTTCCACCCGTCGCCATGCGGCAAAAACGCAGATAGGTTCACATTGTTTTATTGGTTGTGGTGCAATTATTCTGCCGAATGTAACGATTGGTAATCATGTTATTGTTGGTGCGGGTAGTGTCGTAACCAAAGATGTTCCTGCCAATAGTATTGTTGCTGGGAATCCTGCGCGGGTTGTAAAATCTGATATTCGTACCATTGAATATGGCATGTTAGCAGAAAAAAAAGGTTAGATTAGAGGGGGGTAAATAATGGATCAAACAAAAGATCAGCCAGTAAAATCAATACGCAATCCAGAAGAAAAGAATGCTGTGGTCGTAGATATTCTCCTTGTTTCGTATAACACGGTGGCTTATACCCTTAAAGCCTTAACATCCGTTTATGAACAAACCCAAGCGGTAAAATTTAATATTATTGTGGTGGACAACAACTCATCCGATGATTCTGTACAACAAATCAAACATCATTTTCCTAATATTACCTTAATTGCATCCGATAAAAATTTAGGTTTTGCAGGCGGGGTTAATCTTGCCGCGAGTTATTCCAAAGGCGATTATATTTTATTGCTTAATCCTGATACCGAAATATTAGATCATGCCATTGATCGTCTGTTGCAATTTGCCCAAGAGCAACCGCAATACGGAATTTGGGGTGGCATTACTTTAAATAATGATCATAGTGTTAATAGTCACAATGCATGGTCTGAGGATTCGATCACCACATTATTGCTGAGTAGTTTAGGTTTAAATCGTATATTTAAAAAAAGCTGTTTCTTTAATCAAGCTAATTACGGTTGTTGGCAACGAGACAGCGTTAAAGTCGTTGATATTTTGCAAGGTAGTTTTTTTCTAACCACTAAATCCCTATGGAATCAGCTAAAAGGGTTAGATGAACGCTTTTTTATGTATGCAGAAGAAGCCGATTATTGTTATCGAGCTAAACAATTAGCTTATCAACCGATCATTACCCCGACGGCTAAGATTATTCATCACGGTGGTGGTAGTGAAAAAAATCTATCAGGTAAGATGATTCGTTTGCTACGGGGCAAAGTGACGTTTATGAATAAACATCATACCGTATGGCGTAGAAGTATTATGAAAGTTTTACTATTTACTTATATTGGTCATAAATTAATATTATCATCGTTACTTGCACCGATTAACGCCCACAAAAGAATACAAAATAAGGAATGGTGGATTGTGTTTAAAAACAGTAAAACATGGCTGCGAGGCTATCAATAATGGCTTCAATTATTGTACCCGCGCATAATGAAGCCGCCGTGATCGAACGTTGCTTAGATAGTTTAGTTAAACAAAAGGGCATTGATACCCTTATTGTCGCCTGTAATGGCTGTAGTGATAATACCGCTGAGTTAGTTAGGCAATATCCCAATATTATTTGCTTAGAAATTGATAAACCGTCTAAAACCAATGCATTAAATGAAGCTGAGCAACATATTACCCGCTATCCTATTTTCTATTTGGATGCCGATACCCACTTACAAGCAGGTGCGATTGAGAAAATCACCCAGACTCTACAGGAGCAAACACAGCTACATTTAGTCGCACCCACTCCAAAAATTGATGTGTCTAAATCTTCTTGGTTAGTGCAACAATATTATAAAATTTGGCTGGATTTACCCTATATAAAATCAGGTGTTATTGCGACCTGTAGTTTTATTGTGACGGAACAAGGTCGAAAACGCTTTGATCATTTTCCCGATATTATTAATGATGATCGTTTTATTCACTGTCAATTTAAAGCCAATGAAGTCAGTAATATCGCAGGATCAGAGATTTATATTCAAGCACCGCGCACTTTATATTCACTAATTAAAATAAAAACCCGTGCCAGACTTGGCAATATGCAGCTAAAGCAACTAGGCTTATGTCCAGAGCCAAAAGATAAACCGTATGTGAACAGTATGAAAAGCCGTTTATTGAGCAAACAGTTTGTTTCTGCCAGTGTTTATTACGGAATCGCAATGCTAATTAGAATACGCGCTTGGATTCAATTGAAGAAAATTGCTCACTACCAATGGGAAAAAGACCTTTCATCGCGCTGAAGTGTCCTTTTTTCATTATGAACTAAACAATTTAATAAAAAGGTTATCTGAACCGATAATACAAAACAGGAAATTCAGTCTATATTCAGCTATAATTGTAACGCTTGTGTTTACTTAATAGAATGACCGTAATGGATACAGTACCGTTGGCTGGGCTGGGATCATATTACAAAACTGTGCTAATTAACACACAGAACTTCTGAGTATCATTGATTGAATTTCATAATTAAAGAATAGTAAAGATAAACGCCATGAAGAAAATGATGGATGATGCGGTACAGCGTGCATTTATCGAATGGTTTTTATTCTAATAACTAGCAACTACAAATGGTGTGTTGGTGTGGGAAAACAAATAAACTCTGGAATTATCTATCGGAGCGTAGATAACCTTGTAATACTTTTGACGCTCTATATTGCTTCATTCTATTCCAATAGCTATAACACAACAGGTTATATGTTAGCAGGCTTATCAGCCGTTATATTATTTGGTTTAGTGGGTCGATTTACGGAAATATACGCTTCATGGGGTGGTCGCTCCTTTGTTCGAGATGAGTCAGTCCGTGTATTAGGCACATGGTTACTCACCTTTATGTTATTGATTTTCATTGCCTTCACAACAAAATCAACCACAGAATTCTCACGAATTATCTTAATGAGCTGGTTGTTTGTGACACCCACCTTATTAGTATTAAATCGCTATTTATTACGTCAATTATTCGCCTATCTCAAACGGCTTGGAGTTAATAATCGTCGCGTTGCCATTGTTGGAGTGACTGAACACGGTTTACAGTTCGCCCATGATTTAGAAAATAATCCTGATATTGGCTATCACATTGCAGGGTTTTATGATCAACGTGAGCAAAGCGACTATCCTGAAGAACACAAAAAATATTCCAAGTTAGGTAATTTTGAACAACTCATTAAAGCTGCCCGTTCAGGTAAGTGGGATCAAATTTATGTGGCACTGCCGTTAGAAGAAAAACAAGCCACGATTACTTTATTAGAACAACTTTCTGACAGTATTACGCCAGTACGTCTGATTCCTGATTACTTTACTTCCAATTTACTCAAGAAAAAATATATTGAATTAGTCAATACCCCTATACTTTGTGTGCATGAAACTTCACTAACGGAACACAATGTCTATGTAAAACGTGCTGAAGATATTTTCTTTGCTAGTTTGATTGTTTTAATCATTTCACCCATTTTATTAGGGGTTGCACTCGCCATTAAACTCACTTCTCGCGGCCCTGTTATTTTTAAACAGAAACGCCACGGCGCACAAGGTGAACAATTTACGGTTTGGAAATTTAGAAGTATGACGGTCTGTGAGGATGGCGATACG
>WFRR01000111.1 GCA_015486375.1 Thiotrichaceae bacterium | reverse complement strand
TAGCGACCTGTCAGTTATCTAGTCGCTGTGTACGCGTATTCTGTGCAATCATGGAACAAACGGTCGGATTCCATAAACTAGAAGATAATCTCACTAGTACCCGTTTGGAAGGACTCACCAAAATTCGCCGTGATCATGCCGCACAAGCGATGCGTGAATTAGGTCAAAATAATGTGATTATTCATCGTCATGGCGGTCAATATCACAATTATGTTTCGATTAATTTTAACCTTGAATCTTGGGGGGCAGGCAAAAACAACACCGAAGCCCGCAGCAATGACCCACGTCGATTAATTTCAGATACTTATGATGGCAAACCCATTGATGAAGGCTTGGATTTGGGCGTGGTTAATGAGCAAAATAATTCCGAGGCGGATCTAAACGATGTCCCGATTGATCAAGGTTATTGCTTAGAGGCGGTATCTGATCATCATCCCATTGAGTCACCGAAAAACAACCCAGACATTGAGCCCATACAGACTCACAAGGCAGTTTCTAAACCCACACCGAAGGTTGAAGTTAATCCTCAGACTGAATCACCGAATGCGGTTTCTAAACCCACACCAAAGGTTGAGGTTAATCCCCAGACTGAATCAGCAATTATAGATAAACAAAACCTTGAAGCCACTCAGCCGATTGATGACGACACGCTAACCTTAAAAATACAGACTGTCATTGCCTCCGCGTTAACTGTAATCGAAACAAAATTAAGCGATCAACTAAGCAATCAATTACAAAGCGTTGTGGGGAAATTACACACCATTGAGGCGAAATTTCAAGACGTACAAATACAGGAATCTAAGCCTCAAACGACTGAAAATATAACCCCGATTTCTAATCACACGGTTCAAAATCAAAATACTCAAACACCTGATGCGGCACTCACCAGCGTCAACCCAAGCACCAATCCAAGCATTGCATATCATTTTCCAATTCAGCTCAGCGATCAACAATGCCAAGAACTGGAACGATCTTTGCTCCCCCGTGCAGGCGATTACTCTCAAGCATTGCTCGAAACATTGACCCATCGGCTACAAAACAGCACCGACCCGTTAAAAAACCCACTGGCTTATTTTTCCAGCTTAGTGAGTAAATTGGAGTTAGGTACACTCGATTTACAAGCCTTTTCAAGCAATACAGAACGCGCTGCCAAACAATACGCTATACAATTCGAGCAATTGCAGCAACAAATAGACGTTGTTACACAGACTTATCTAGCAGAATACGAGTTCTATAAACCCCTGCATAAGCAAATCATAGAAGAAGGAGAGAAGCGGGGTTTAGACTACTGGAGTGCGGCTGATGAGCTACAACTTTCTGCAACAGTCAAACCAATGATTGAAAAACTCAATGGTTTAAAAGCGGAAGCTGATCGCTTAGAGGCAGAACAGAAAGACTTAAGCTGAATATCGATATAAATGATTAGCTTGGATTAAGTAATCTGCACCGACCGCATCGCTAAATTGATAGCCTATTGTTGTATTTTAATCAGAATCTGCATACATTGATACTAACCACTATTGCTTAGTATCAATATCGCTAAGGTTCTTAATATTTAGCCTCTAAGCACAAGGTTAAGGTAGATTCTAAAACATTCCATGCTTCAGCATCATTATCTGAGGCAGTTGAAACCCCAATTTGTCCATAACGTGGGTCATTTTTATCACTAATGCGATCAGTCATAATTTTTTCAGAAATGACCTGACTTGCAAAAGCTTTATCACCAAGTAATAAAGCTAAACGCGCTACTTGGGCGTAAATACGTGCTTCGCCATCAATGAGATTTTCATCACGATTAATCAAACAGCCTGTAGGGTTATTAGTACTGATACATTCCGCCACGGGCTGTCCAGAAAAGGTTAGGTATTCATCAATACGCCCTTTGGCTTGGTAGTAATTTTTAAAGAAATTTAAACTACGTTGGGCAGCCAGTTTGGCACGTCGGCGTTTAGTCGCAAGGATTAAGTCATTTGAAAAATTTGAAGCATTGGCAAGATGTAAGGCAATCCATAACACTTGAATGGCTTTTAAATGTTTACCTTGATTAATATCACGGTTCTCAAAATCGCCTGTCCATGTGCCACTTTGCTCTAAACCATTATAAAATAGTCCTTTAACCGCAGGAACTTCTGATGCTAAGAGTAAATTCAAAGCAGAGTTTAAGGTATCTTTCCAGCGTGGATCATGCTTAGCGGCTTCACCGATAGTATATAAATCATTGTAATCAACAGGAATAGGATCAATACTCAGTTCACCAATACTCGTTGCAACCGCCGCAGGGCTTAGACTGGCATCGCTTGTACCACTCCAATCCCATGCATAAGCAACCAGACCCTTTGGATAAGCAGGAAAATCTAAGTTTGTAGGCTGAAAACGATCTGTAACCGTGGTGTTGTAAATACCTGTTAATAGACTTTGAGCTAAAGTTTCTGCTTCTGTTTGAGAGAAAGCCTTTGCACCATCAAGTAAGCCCCGAATCACTCGAAAATCATCCAAGGGTGCATTGGCATTTAACCATGTATCATCATAACTAACTAAAGGGGCATCACGATCTCGATCAACTGCCCAATTGACAACGGAATACAGTGGGTCTTGCATTACATCTCGAATATATTGATACGACTGATTCCAAGCACTGCTATTTCCCATACACGCCGCCACCCGTAAACTTAAGCCCATATGTTCCGCACTGACATGATGACCATGAGCATAAATATCGGTAAGCCCGCCATTATTGAGTAAATTAGTATAAATACCGTATTTATACGGAGCGGCTTTATTGCTGTGCCGCATTTTATTCAAGACAAAATTCAAACCACTTTCTGCGGCTTCTTGACGTTCAGGCGAAGCCCATTTTAATGCTTTTAGTTGAGGTGCTGTGCTTTGAGAGGCTTGCGCTAAACTAAGTTTAACTAAAGAAAACTGATCAACCTTGGCAGTGAATTCATACCAATCCGTGGCAACTTTATTGACTGAAACACGACCTGTTGTAGCAATATTATCAGGGCTAGTAATTTGTGCAGAAGTTACTTTATAACCTTTTGGTGCATGATATTGGAAAGTGATATGTTGCGGATTACTCACTATTGGTTGCTTTAGACCTGAAAAATTAGTCACATATAAATAGTGCTTTGCATTAGAAGGACGTGCGACCTCAATATGAATGCCTTGCTGAGCGGCTTTAACAATGACAAAATCATTGCTGTGAATTCGTAATAATTGCTCTAAATCAGATAGGTTTTCATTGGATAATTGTGTACCTGCCGCCGAGACAAAGAATTCTTTACCTAAAATATCAGGACGGTAAATAGCTATGCCCTGACCATATTGAATATTAGCGCGGGGTTGAGGCGATGCCCCTGTGCTTAAATTAAATAAATCTTTTAAAACACTCTCGGAACGTAAAGTGCCATTTTCATCTAAAATTCCCGGTTCTGTCCCTGTCGCTAAAACGACACCACCCTGTTGTACAAAGCTTTTGATTGTATTGGCATCTCGATTAGAAATAGCCGCAACACTGGGCAGTAAAAGAAATTGTAAACCTTGTAATTCATTACTGGGCTGCCCCGGTGCAGCAATAATTTTATAAGGAATATGCAAGCGGGATAAGGCATAGGCTAAGCCACGATAACCGCCTAAATGCGGTTTACCTAAGGGAGTATCGCCTATTGCTTGCCCCCACCAATCAGGATCATTATTAGGGGGAGTAATGGTATTAAACATACCAAATCCACCTCCAATTTCGAAATCTTGATAATCACGACTAGCAGAGCTATACCAAATGCCAACATTGGCTAAGCGTTGTTGCTTAAATAATGCGGTTTCATTCTCCTTAATAAATCCAAACCATTTTTTACGAAAATTAGAATTAACCGTCTCAGTCATCTCCGGTGTTTTCGATTCAAACGGTGAAACACCCGCACTGACAGTAGCACTCATCACTAAGGAGGCATCAAGTACTTCATTGCCATAGGAAAATGCCCATGATGGATTATTACGGTCAATCCCGCGCATCCATTTGTACATAGTGATTTTATTAATAAAGTCTTCTTGGTTCGACCATTTCATACCTTGAACATTAGAAACACTGTCGGCTTCCCATACGCTAATATGGTTATGTTGACTAATACGCCAGCCTTCATCTAATGCGGTACTGGTGGCATCCATATTATCGACAGGAAACACTTCTTCAATAATGACAATATTGGGATTAACGGACTGGGCGGCTTTACGCACATCATCAATAAATTGAGCTAAGTTAACGTGTCGCCATTTGATCCATGCTTTAAAATTGGCATCATCCCAATCAACCTTAGTCGGTGCAGTGGCGGAAGCAAAGCCATTTGCACTTGCCCATGCTTTAAAGGCAGTAATTGCACCTGCTTCATTACCTCCCCATGAGTCATTCGTAATACCATAATAAATCGGCACATCTAACCAAATTCCATCAATGCCACTGCCTGCCATTTGCTTAATTCGATTGATAAAATAATCACGATAGGGCGAATCAGGTGACATCCATGCACTTTCCATTTGAGGCTCAACCCAGTCTTCTTGTGAACCATAAAAGACCGCAGGTTCACCCTTAAAACCCCGTTGTACCCATGTTGGGTGATCCTTAAACATGCTACTGGCTAGCACTTCACCTTTAATGGTATTGACTTCTAAAGCAGGAATGTACGTGACTGTTTTCATGCCATTCGCATGGGCTTTATCGGTAAATCGTTTAATTAAATTGACTCGGGCGGTGAATTGCGCCTTATTGTGATATTCACTAAAACCAGGATCAAGTTCCAAGACAGAAACATTTTCAGACTTGCGTTGTGCGATGATGGCATTCAGCTCAGCTTCGTCGCTCTCAATATCAGGCTCTGCATTAGCAATGCGAGCAGTCATTACCCAGTTAGGGACACTTGCGGCAGATAATAGTGATGATTGCCAGAATAGCAGTATTACTGTGATATACAGCAACTTATTGAATTGAGAAGGTAACTCTCTCACTCTATGCTCCATTTATTATAATTATTAGTTTTCTTAATAATTGAAACACAGAGATATTGCTAAGGTCTTAATTACAAGGATGAATGGATAGATTGTGTTCTAAAATACATAATATCAGGCTCAGCTATCGCCATTCTCAAGATAAGAAATAAGGATTACAATTTATGTCAACTAGTCTCACTGCTTTACTCGACTCCAGTTTAAATGCTTATTTAAGCTTGGATAAGCACTCTCAGCAACGCTTAGATGCACTGGCTAATAAAGTCATTTGTCTGCATATTACGGGGCTGAATATTAAGTTGTATTTTTTTCCCGATCATAACGGTATTTACACATTGACGGAATATCAAGGTCAAGCCGATGTCACCTTAATTGCCGCCCCGATTGCTTTAATGCGTTTAAGTCGAGCCAGTAATGCGGGTAAATATTTACTGGAATCGAATGTGAAGATTGAGGGTAATATTGGTTTAAGTGAACAATTTAGCCAATTACTCAGCGAAGTGGATTTAGATTGGGAAGAATGGCTATCGTATTGTGTCGGTGATTTGATCGCTTATGAAACGGCTCATACAGCGCGACGTTCTCGGGCGTGGTTAAGTGAATATCATCAAGAGATACAAACGAAGACATCTGAATACTTACAAACAGAATCTTGTCTCCTGCCTGCGGATGCCGAAGTGGCTTATTATTTAGATCAAGTGGATCATTGTCGGGCGGATACTTCACGCCTAGAAGCTCGTTTACAGCGTTTGCACAAAAATATCGCCTCAAAAAGTCCCTAAACTCCCATTCCTTAGTCTGATGCACAAGGTTATACTCAACCGCTTTCAATTGTATTTAGCTCAGAGGATGGGTCGATTTAATGCGGATTTTTCGATTATTTACAATATTACGGGTATTAATTCGACATAATTTAGATGAGGTTTTGCTCGGTGTACCTCGCTTAAGGTGGCTATATTTTATTGCTCCGTGGAATTGGAAAAAGCAATTTTCTTCTAACACGTCATCCCCCTCTGCACCTTTGGGAGAGCGTTTACGCAAAGCCTTGGAAGACTTAGGCCCCATTTTTGTGAAATTGGGTCAAATGTTATCGACTCGACGTGATTTAGTCCCAACGCATATTGTGGACGAATTAGCCAAACTACAAGATAATGTGCCGCCTTTTCCCGATCATGAAGCACGGGAAATTATTGAAGAATCCCTCGGTAAAAGCGTTGATAAAGTCTTTAAACATTTTGAAAGCAATCCCTTAGCCTCTGCTTCTATTGCACAAGTCTATGCTGCGACCTTATGGGACGACAGTGATGTCATTATTAAAGTCGTTCGTCCGACCATTGCAAAAGTGATTCATAAAGATATTGCGCTTCTCTATATTTTGGCGAAATTAGCACAGCGTTATTGGAAACACGGTAAACGCTTACGTCCTGTCGATATTATTCAAGAATACGAAAAAACCATTATTGATGAATTGGATTTAATCCGTGAAGCCTCTAATGCCAGCCAATTACGGCGTAATTTTGAAGAATCGTCTGATCTATATGTGCCTGAAATTTTCTGGGACTATTGCAGCCATAATGTCATTGTGATGGAACGTATTTACGGTTTACCGATTGGAGAAACCGACAAGCTAAAAAGTATGGGCGTTAATATGCAGCGTTTATCGGAACGTGGCGTTGAAATTTTCTTTTCACAGGTGTTTCGAGATAACTTTTTTCATGCAGATATGCACCCCGGTAATATTTTTGTTGATACAACCAATTTAAATGATGCGAAATACCTTGCGGTAGATTTTGGTATTATGGGAACACTTTCACCTGATGATCAGCGTTATTTAGCCGAAAACTTTCATGCCTTTTTTAATCGGGATTATAAACGGGTAGCAGAACTGCATATTGAATCAGGCTGGGTACCAATGGGGACACGGGTTGAGGAATTTGAAGCGGCGATTCGTTCGGTCTGTGAACCTATTTTTCAGCGTCCGATTGCAGAAATTTCTTTTGGGAATTTACTGCTTAGCTTGTTTCAAACCGCACAACGCTTTGATATGGAAGTACAACCGCAATTAATTTTATTGCAAAAAACCATGTTGAATATTGAAGGCTTAGGACGGGAGTTATATCCCGATTTAGATCTATGGGTGACCGCAAAACCGTTTATTCAACGCTGGATGGATCAACAGGTTGGCTTACATTCTTTACTCAATGGGGCAAAAAAGAATATTCCTAAAATGTTGAAAAATTTTCCTGAAATGCCAAATTTGATTCATGATGTGCTACAACAGGTCAACCAACAACAACTTAAAATGCACTGTGAATCTAAGCAATTAGCACAATTACAACAAGAAATACAACAATCTAATCAACGTAATCGTTTGGCTATTTTAGGGGCAACACTGATTATTAGTGGCAGTATTAGCACGCTGAGTCCATTAGGTATAGGCTTAATCACATGGCTGACCACTGGCAGTGGAATTAGCCTATTGGCGTATAGTTTATTTAAAAAGAGTGCAGCACAGCCCTAAAGGAATAAGATAATTCAATGCTATTAAAAAATCCAAAAAAAAAGGCACAACGCGCATTAAATCATATTGGCAGACTCAAATATTTTCATGATGAAAAATTTGATAAGCGACGTAATCAACTGCGTAAATTAATGGTTGAAAGCAGCAATATTGCCATTAAAAATCTACCTGATGCCTTAGAAGGTTTTAGCATTGTTCAACTGACGGATTTACATCTACGTCCTTTTACACAATTAGAACTGATTGAACGAGCAGTAGTTAAAGCTAACTTATTAAAGCCTGATTTAGTGGTATTAACAGGCGATTATGTTTGGCATGATGAAGCCGATATTTTGGATCTTGCTCCCGTATTAGCACAATTAAAAGCCAAATATGGCGTATATGCTTGTTTGGGCAATCATGATGTCGATACGGATGCTAAATTTATTACCGAGGTATTACATCGTCATAAGATTCCTGTCTTAATCAATCAAGGTTTTAGCTTTGAAGTTGGTGATGCACGTTTGTATTTAGCCGGCATTGATGATGGTTGGAAAGGTCAGCCTGATATTAAAGCGACCATGAGCAACTACCCTAATAAGGGCAATGTCCCGACCATTCTTTTAGCGCATGAACCCGATATGATTGATTGGTATGCCGATGATACGCGGATTTCATTACAACTTTCGGGACATACCCACGGTGGGGGACAAGTGGTGAGCAATAAAGGTAAAAGTTTTATTAAAGCTCACCTTGGTAAAAAATATGTCAAAGGTTTATATCGGGTTAATCAATCATGGGTGTATACCAGCCGTGGGATTGGATCAACGGGTTTACCTGTACGACATAATTGTTTACCTGAAGTGACTCATCTCCGCTTAGTTAAAGAAGAATCAAGCACTTGACTCTGACCAATGACGCGACCATCTGATGCGGCACTCGCGGTAGCGGTTTGCTTATTGTAAATCACTAACTGCATATTGCCCCAAGGCGTTGTCTTTTGATCTAATTGATGTCCCATATTCGTCAGTTGCTGCTGTACTTTTTCGCTTAACAGGTTCGGCTCTAATTGGATGGTATCGGGCAAATATTGATGATGAAAACGGGGAGCATTCACAATTTCATCGGCTGTTTTACCTTTCTCAAATTCTAAAATTCCCAGTAATACCATGGTAATAATACGACTTCCTCCGGGGCTACCAATCAGTGCAAAGCGTTGCTCATTTTCAACAAAAGTTGGACTCATACTGGATAACATCCGTTTTTTGGGTTCAATTGCATTCGCCTTTGTACCGACTAAACCATATACATTGGGTGTATTAGGTTTGCTTGAAAAATCATCCATTTCATTATTTAATAAAATGCCTGTCCCCTCGGCAACAAAGCCTGAACCAAATGGATAATTAATTGATAAGGTAGCAGAAACTCGATTACCCTGTTGATCTAAAATAGAAAAATGGGTGGTATCTTTTCCTTGCGAATCACTGTGACTGGTCAAGGGTAAATCACGGCTAGGAGTGGCTTTATCTAATTGAATCGTTTTAATCAAATGATCAGCATAAGCTTTA
The DNA here is from genome assembly GCA_015486375.1 of Thiotrichaceae bacterium. GTDB lineage: Bacteria > Pseudomonadota > Gammaproteobacteria > Thiotrichales > Thiotrichaceae > S015-18. Next base: position 1,461 of record WFRR01000111.1, on the reverse strand, counting down.
CTGCGTAATCGTTGACTGGGAACAGAAACAAAATCGGTATCACCCATAAACTCAGCTCGATCACGATAAGCCCGTCGCATCGCTTCAACAATAATATGTACTCGTTGTGCCTGATCCATTGTCTCTAAATCATAATGCTGCAAAATATTAAATATTTCATTTAAGACTAAGCCCCCTGAGGAAGGTAAATCGACCGTGGTAATTTTGAGGTCTTTATATTGGAATTGCACAGGCTGACGTAATTTAATTTGATATTGGGCTAAATCCTCTTTTGTCCAAATTCCTCCTGCGGCTTGCACTTGCTTAACTAACTTATCTGCCACTTCGCCTTGATAAAAACCTGCTTTACCTTGCTTAGCGATGGCTTCTAATACCTTCGCTAAATTTGCTTGTTTAATTAATGTGCCAATTTTTGGTACTTTTTGATCACGAAGAAAAAGCTGACTGGCCGCAGGGGATTGTTGCAAACTACTTAGGCGTATCTTGGTCATTTTTTGATAGAAATCATCAACAGGAAAGCCCGTTTTAGCCAATTGTATTGCGGTGGCTAAACTCTTTTGCAAGGGTAACTGCCCATACTCCTTAGCCAAATAGACCAAAGCGGCAGGAACACCGGGAATACCCGCTGCTTTTGCACCATTCATGGATGCCGCAGGAATCACTTCGCCTTGTTTATCCAAATACATATCCGCACTTGCAGCTAAAGGAGCAATTTCACGTCCATCTAACATGGTCGTATGATTATCTTTAGCACGATGTAATAACCAAAAACCACCCCCGCCTAAGCCTGAACTATACGGCTCAACAACAGCAAGTACAGCACTGGCTGTAATCGCAGCATCAAAAGCATTACCGCCCTGTTTTAGTATTTGAATCGCAGCTTGGGTCGCTAATGGATGCGCGGTGGCAATGGCGGCATTCTGTTTAGATTCGGTCGGTTCTACGGGCTTAGCATCTTTTGCATAAGTCATGGGAGTTATTAATGTTATGAGGAGTAGCATTAATAAGCGTAGGTTAGTTTGCATAATAGAGTGATTCCAATAAAATGTTGTTTGATAAGCTCAGATAGCTTATCAGTCAATGTCAATTAATTGGTACTGTATTAAGCCTGTGCCATTTCATCTCTTTTGATCACAATCGGATCGCTATTAATTTCATTGACTCTGGCTTCAATGGCGCGAATTGGGTCAACCAGTTGCATTTGCTCAGCAATGTTAATAAAGTCATCGATCACGGACTTATCTAAACCCTGCTTTTCCATTTCAGCATAGACTTGATCGCAAATCTGATTTTTTTTATCTCTAAGCTGCTGACGTTCACTATAAAATATTTGATAGTGTGCTTCGATTTCTTTCGCTTCTTCCTGTTCAATCGCGTATAAATCCAATGTGCCTTGTTTAAATTTAGCCACTAAACTGGCAAAATAAGCCATTGGATTTTTAATCGGATCCGCCGTATTGC
>WFRR01000110.1 GCA_015486375.1 Thiotrichaceae bacterium | reverse complement strand
GTCTAGGACTTATAGAAATATTGGAAATTGTTTTATAACTGATATTCCTCCTAGAAGTAAAGAAGATTTAAAAAAATCTGCTGTTTATGAAACAAGAGAATCAATTAAAAATATATTAGGAAAAACAGATAAAGAAATTGGAAAAGAAACTTTAAAAAGAACCAAAAAAATACACGAAGTTATACAAAACTTTATGAAAGGATAAAGGTAATAAAATTATGAGATTAGGGGATATTTATATAAATAATTTTAAATTTCATCATGATATTAAATTTAAAATAAAGAATAAAAACTGTCTAGTTTATGGAGAAAATGGCAGTGGTAAGAGTTCTATTTATGAGGCTTTATATACCAGCCTTTATGATTTGAAAATAATAGGAGAGGAAGTTGATTTAGAGGAAAAATATAAACACCGAGATTATCCTATCGAGCCGATGGAAATAAATATAGCGTTCGATAATGGTAATAAACTAATAAGAAAAGGCAATAATCCTCTTGAAAATAGAATATTATTAGAAAATCAGACTATTTATTGTACAAATGAAAGGCTATTACGTGAAATTACCGAACAAGATTTTTACAAAATAATCAATACTCGCTTAGTAGAACACTTTCCTGCTCTAAAGACATTATCAAAGGTTTATAACTTATTATCAAGGGATATAAAAAGATACAATAGAACGGGGATTGAAGAAAAAGGCAAGATAGCAATAGTAGAAAAAAGGGTAAATGCTGATAAGGCTTTTCAAGCGGAGTTTGAACAGTTAATTCCAGTTGATGAAATCAATCATATTTTAACCAAAAGACTTGATGAAAACTTTGAAATAGAGTTTAAAGTTATTGATTCCTCTATTGATTTTAGTGTTACTGAACTTAAATTTATCCAGCCTAAGATACAAATAAAAGTGAAGCATGTTGATGATAAAGGTGATTTTCAAAGTCATTTCAATGAAGCAAAAATAAAGCTAATTTCTCTTGCGGTTTATTTTGCTTTGGCCAAACACAATGAGCAAGATAGTCATTTAAAAATTCTTGTTTTAGATGATTTCCTAACAAGTTTAGATATGGCAAATAGAAAGCTTATTATCCAATTTATTTTGGATGATTTTGCTGACTATCAAAAAATAATTTTTACTCATAATATTCAGTTTTATAACTTGATTATCAAACTCTTAGCTATGCGTGGAGAGCATGAGGACTGGGATATAAAGAATATGTTTCTGAGCAATAAAGATCGTAAAGAAATTGCCAATATCTACAGCCTTCATTCAAGTTACCTAAAAAGAGCAGAAGATAAGCTTGATGCAGGTGAACTAGAAAGTGCAGGTAATTTTCTTAGAAAAGAGTTTGAACGCATTATGCATGAATTTGAACAGATTTTATCTCTAGGTGGGAAAGAAAGCTTAAATAATATTATTACTTCTCTAAAGGACAGTGAGCAATATTTTTATGAAAACCCACATAAGAAATTACAAAAACTAAGTGCAAGAATAAATCGTATTCTAAGCAATGAGCAACAGCCAAATTGTGCAAAAATCAGACAAATTGAACAATGTATTACTAAGCTAGAGAAGAACGAAATATCCTTTAAATCTCAAAAGGATCATTACAATATATTAGAAAAAACAGAGTTTTATAAAAATATATTAATGAACCCCTCTTCACATGATGATTCAGATATTGAGATTTATAGTAAAGAATGTAAAAGCACGATTAAACTCCTAAAAGAACTGGATAAAATGCTCAATCATTTAAAACCTTCTGGACTAAGAAGGTAAAAATAGACTAATTCAATTGCATTCGTTCTCCCCAAGGGACTTTTTGTTTACCTTTAATCAACCATATTGCTGGATAATGCGGTTCTTGTGGTGGGAAAATTCCACAGCCATCGGTAAAGTAAATCACAATATCAGGAGCTTGATCTTGGCGGTTAATCCAATTAAAAACGGGCATAAAGCGGGTTGTTCCACCGCCTTTTAATTGTTTCGGCAGGGCAACTTCATCCCAAGGTTCAAACACAAACGGACTGCCTTCAATGAGTTCAGAATCACAGGGTAATAAGGTAATTTTGGCACGTACTTGAGATTTAATTGCATTAATTTCGGATAAAAATTCTTTGAGTTCTTTATCTGAGACTGAACCACTGACATCCACCGCAATAACGGCACTAATCTGATTACTTTTTAAACGAGGATAAATCGCGGGATCACCTCGACGGCTAGAGGGGCGTGTATAGCTATAATCATCTTTTGCCATTGCACTCATATAACGGGCGAGCAACATACGCCACGGCAAATGAGTCTGTAATGTGCCTTCAATAAAGCGTTTCATAATGGCCGATAATTTGCCTGCTTGTTCAGCTTGTTGTGCTGCACCTGCTAGACGTTGTTGCCATTGTAAACTGAGTTCTTCTGCTTCCTGTTGTTGTAATGGGGGCGGCGGTGGCGCACCGCCAGTATTGTCATCAAATTCTTGCTTCGTATGACTACTGCTTGAACCTTGATCGGAGGTATTGTCTGAGGAGTGATCCCCTGAAGAATTTTGTGAGGCTGAATTACCTTGGCTTTCATCCAATGGATTATCACTGCTATCTTGTCCACCTTCACTAAATTCATCTTCCTTATCATAGAGATGCTGATCTAAGGTGTCACTCATATCATTATCATCAATTAAAGGATAAATTTCTTCAGCCGTCATATTCTTGTAGGCATATAGCAGTAAAGCATTGGGCGGTGCGGTTAAGCCTTCATCAACTAAAATAGAATTGATCGCATAATCACAGGCAATATCCCAACGATGTTTAACCCGATGTTGACGACGTGCAAAGTGGGATAAGGCACAATGCAAAGCTTCATGCGCCAGTACAAACTGGGTTTCAGCATTGCTGAGGGCATCAATATAAGCAGGATTATAATAAAACTTCTTGGCATCTGTACCAGAAGTCATACACCATTCGGGATCAGCATTTTGTAGCGGTAAACGTAGAATCAATGCCCCCAAAAAGGGTTTATCCAAAATCAATTTGGTACGCGCTGCGGTGAGTTTTGTTTCTATTTTTGCGAGATCGTAGTGATTAGAATCACTCATAAAATTTGCCTATATTGCCTTGAATACTTAATTGCCGAGGAATCTAACCCCTAGTCATATAACATAATATCGCCAATGGATTCCGCCCACTGGTTAAATTCAGGCACAGCAAAAATATCATCACCAATAGCACGTAATAAATCAGACACCAACATAACACCCATCTCTTTAGCCTGAAAAACCTTAGCATAATCCAAAATTTTGCCCGTAATCCTGCCACTTTGATCGCTATCTTTCGCTCGAATCGCCCGTCCGACTAATGCGGCTGCAATGGCATATTGCAAATCAATTTCTTTTGGGGCTGTCGAGACTTCACCGCGTAATATAGCGTCTAAATCAGGCATCTGATCAAGGCTATCAATAAAAGCTTTGAGTTCTATTCCTGCTGAAGGTCCGACACAGGCTTGTAATGTACCAAGTAGCAAATTAGGTAAATCTTGGAATTTAATTAAAGCACGGTGAGCAAATTCCCATGAGCGCGGGGAAGGAAAAGCGACTGGATTATGGGCAGGATCAAAATCAAATAATAATTCAGGGCGAAAACGTAAAAAACCAATAATGCGTTCATCAATATTATTTTGATAAGCCCATGAAACCCAGTCGTCCAGATTGATTGCGACTTCAAAATGAGCGAAACGATTAGCTAACGGCGCAGGCATGGTATAACTCACCCCACGATCACCTTGACGATTACCTGCAGCAAAGATTGCCCAACCTTTAGGCACTTCATACTCACCTAAACGACGATCAAGAATCAATTGATAAGCCGCAGCAGAAACACTCGGTACAGCCGAAGTGATTTCATCCAGAAACAAAACTCCAGTTTCTCCGTGCCGTTCGACATTGGGTAACATCGCTGGGGTGGCCCATTCGACTAAATTATCATTCCGAAAAGGGATGCCACGTAAATCACTGGGCTCCATTTGTGACAAACGAATATCAATCACAGGTACATCATTACGAGTACCGATTTGATTAATAATATCGGATTTACCGATTCCCGGAGGTCCCCATAACATCACAGGGGTATGATGACCTTGTTTTGCTCCAAGGTATTCTTTATCTAATATGGTACTAAGATGAGCTGGGCGCATAGTGTCGGCAACTTTTGATAATAATATTCTTAATCGTTGATTATGACATTAAGACCTTAATCCTTTCTAGTGTAGGGTTGCTCACGGGAAAGAGACGTTTACGCATAAATGAACCGAGTGACTCATTACCACTGAAAATGGGGGTCAAAGTCTCTTCACCTAATTGTGATAAAACTAAACTTGCCTCGAAAAGTGTTTTTTCAGCCTCATTCAATACAGCCAGTACGGTTTGTACTTCTATTGGTGTATCTCCGACACATTGACAATAATCTTTAGCCCGTTGTAGCGCGGTATTTATTGCTCTAACCCCCCGGAATTCTGAATGTGGCGGTTTAAAATAGGTATTAACCGCAATAAATAATGAAATGACGACCCCTTGATCAACAGGTTTAGTCAACGCATATTGAAAGGTTGATAGCCATTCCTGTCCTTGTGCCGATTGTAAATCGAGTAACATAGCTGCATAAGCATTACCTTGATCAATTAAGGGCTGTAGTGTATTGGCTAAGGCGGCATAGTGTTTGGTTTGTGTTTTTTTCTCGGGTGTATCAATGCTCGGTGCATGAATAAAACCGACATAATAAGAATTCTTTCGTTTGGCTTTTTTCCATAAATCAGCCCGTTGTTTACGAGAGAGTAAGTCGCCTTGTAAACAAAGGTGAACCGTTCTTACCATATTTAATTGGCTTTCTTCATAGGGTAAGAATTCCATTAAAAAGCTGCTGAGTTCTTTGCCTAATTGCCCGTCTACGACGACTTGATGACTTAATAACTGCCGTGCAATTTCAGTATTGGGATTAGCCCACCAAATACGACCTGCAATATCGTGACTTAATTTTTCAGAATGGGCAGCGGCAACAATTGCTTCGGGTTCACCCAGTAATAACATATGTTCTAGGGTATTTTGAGTATGTCCCATGCGTGTCCAGCGTTTGATAAACACAGGATAGCCACTGGGTGAACCCGTGACTTTCATCGATAGCAACTCACGCACCCAGCGTAAATAAGTATCATCCTTGACTTGAGGGTGCAGTTTAATACTGACTTCTCCTCGGGCAGTGAGTGCGTATAAGGTCATATTCGATTCATTAATCCGAATCACCTTGGGTTTTTGTGCCATTAATACATTAAGGCGCAAATTATCTTCATTAGAGAGTTGTATCGATGGTGTTGGCATAATAATTAGTAAGTTGTAATACCTGTTGAACTACCGAGAATCAATACATCCGCAGGACGACAAGCAAAGATACCAACAGTAACCACACCCGCCCATTGATTGATTTTCTGTTCTATTTCAACAGGGTTAATGATTTCTAGGTTATGTACATCAATAATAATATTGCCGTTATCCGTGGTGAACCCTTGACGTAAAATCGGTTTACCGCCTAAAGCCGTGATTTGACGGGCAACTAAACTTTGAGCCATTGGAATGACTTCAATCGGTAATGGGAATTCACCCAATACATCAACCAATTTACTATCATCTGCAATACAAACAAATTTTTCACTCGCCCCTGCAACGATCTTTTCACGGGTTAATGCACCACCACCGCCTTTGATTAAGTGTAGATGTTTGGTTGATTCATCAGCACCATCAACATATAAAGATAGTTGTCCCGCTGTGTTCAAATCTAAAACAGGGATACCGTGACTTTTAAGACGTTCTTCACTCGCAACTGAACTGGCAACCGTCGCATCAATTTTGCCCTTAACCTTCGCAAGTAAATCAATAAAGTGGTTAGCTGTTGAGCCTGTTCCAATGCCAACAATCATGCCTGCTTCAACATAATCCAGTGCCGCTTCCGCAGAGGCTTTTTTCATTTCATCTTGAGTCATTAACTAATGTCCTTTGATCTATTTTGAGAATTTTTATAGCAATATTATATCATTTTACTCAAGGTCTTTTTGCATAATGATTTTTTGCCATTGAGCAGGGCCAGTTTGATGTACTGATACGCCTTGGCTATCGACAGCAACGGTCACAGGCATATCTTTAACTTCAAATTCATAAATTGCTTCCATACCCATTTCAGGAAAAGCTAACACTTTTGCGCCAATAATAGCTTTAGAAACTAAATAAGCTGAACCACCCACTGCCATTAAATAAGCCGATTGATGTTTTTTAATACTCTCTATTGCCACTGCACCCCGTTCTGCTTTGCCGATCATGCCAAATAAACCTGTTTCTGACAAAATTTGCTCTGTGAACTTATCCATACGGGTTGCGGTCGTTGGGCCTGCGGGACCCATCACCTCATCTCTGACAGGATCAACAGGGCCGACGTAATAAATAAAACGCCCTTTTAAATCAACGGGTAAGTCTTCGCCTTTATTTAATAATTCAATCAAACGCTTATGAGCAGCATCCCGTCCTGTGAGTATTTTTCCTGATAATAATAAGACTTCCCCCACTTGCCAGCGTTTGATTTCCGTTTTAGTAATACCATTCAGATTGACACGACGGGCTTGTGCATCAGGACGATAGCTTAAATCAGGCCATGCAGATAAATCAGGCGGTGTTTGTAAGGCGACACCTGAACCATCGAGAGTAAAATGAGTATGTCGGGTCGCGGCACAATTAGGAATAATACAAACAGGCAGTGAGGCCGCATGAGTCGGATAATCTTTAATTTTGACATCCAATACCGTGGTTAATCCACCTAAACCCTGCGCGCCAATGCCGAGCTTATTGACCTTATCCATAATTTCAAGGCGTAACGCTTCAATACGATTTTTAGCCCCGCGTTGGCGTAATTCATGAATATCAATGGGTTGCATTAATGATTCTTTTGCTAAAAGCGCGGCTTTTTCGGCTGTGCCTCCGATACCAATCCCTAACATACCCGGTGGACACCAACCTGCACCCATTGTCGGTACGGTTTTAAGCACCCAATCGACAATACTATCACTGGGGTTAAGCATTGCCATTTTAGCTTTATTCTCCGAACCACCGCCTTTCGCTGCAATCTCAACTTCGACCGTATCCCCTTTAACGATACTCATATGAATAACGGCGGGGGTATTATCGCCTGTGTTGATACGCTTTCCCGCAGGATCAGCCATAATCGAAGCGCGTAAAATATTGTCGGGATGTTGATAAGCCTGTCGAACTCCCTCATTAACCATTTCTTCAAGGCTTAGTTCACTTTCCCACTGAACATTCATACCGACTCTAAGGAAGACGGTTACAATCCCTGTATCTTGACAAATCGGACGTTTGCCCTCAGCACATAAACGAGAATTGACCAAAATTTGTAACATGGCATCTTTTGCGGCGGGAGACTCCTCTATCTGCCATGCTTTATGCATCGCTTCGATAAAATCGACAGGATGATAATAAGAAATAAACTGTAAGGCATCGGCGATACTGGCGATAAAATCGTTTTGTTTAATCAGGCTCATAATGATTGGTTTGTAGGCTATCAATAGGGAGCTGAATCATAGCAATAATAAATAAAAAACGATTCTTTGATGGCTGGATTTTTTTGAAATTGACATGATAAAAGGGAATTTTTGAGCTGTATTTCAAATGCTTAAAATGCACTCAAATATTATTTATTGTCAAAAAACATCGGCTAAAAAATTGTGTTAGAGTGCTGAATCAACTTGTTATTGACTGGGCAATAAATACTATGTTGCAAGACTATATTGAACAATTGGGAAGTATTGCTGAATTCATGCCTGATGGTCTGAAAACAGAATATCACTTTATTTGTATTGAGAACTTACTGCTACTTGAAGAGCACGATTCACAGACTGCGCGTTATATTCTAAAAACAGGCTTATTATCGCGTTTTGAGCCATTTGAACAACTCAATATCAGTACAGTATTGCTGAATGATTACCTCGACAAGCTCATTGGTGAATTAGCAGAAAGCCAACAAGTTCTACTAGATAGTACGGAAAAATTACGGAAGCAGGTCAAGTCAGAAGAGAATACGCAATCAATGGATGCCTTTTTGCGTAGTTTACAAGCCTATCGAAAAATCAAAGCGGCATTGGATTTACCTGCTTCACAAAGTCTCGAACAATTCCAATACGCTGAACAATTACTCATTAGTAGTTTAGAAATTAATAACTTTGACTATTTAGCTCATTTTCAATTGGGCTGGTTATATTTATCCATCTTATCGGATTTAGAAAAAGCACAACGCTGTTTTGAAATCGCTAGCAAGAAAAGCTTAAAGCAGGATATGCCGTTTTATCTATTTGCACGACGGCATTTAGCCTTAAGTATGTTTATGCAGAAGGATTATCATACGTCTTTGGCGATTGTACAGGATTTATACCAATTTTCAGCCGTATCGTGTGCCTTGGAATATGAGCAATTGCGCTATGCCTTATATGAAAATGAGTTTGATATTGTTGCACAGCAGATGTCCATTTTATCAAACTGTCATAGCCTCTATTTTCCACTGATACAAACTGAGGCACTATTTCAGCGTTGTACACAATTACATAGCTTACCCGAACAAATCCATAGTAATAAGATTCGCACCATTCAGAAAAAATTTGATGATCGCTGGAAACGCTGCCCATTGCGATTGATTCAAATGGATGAAGGTTGCAATGTTAACCGTGTTTACTATCGCACCTTAAAGCATTATATGCCTGAATTAGATGCGACTGAATTTACGGAATTAGAAGCCCAAAGTCAGCAACTGGATAAGACTATTTTTCAAGTGACTCGTGCCAATATTACCCGTGAAATTGATAAACGCTATCAACAATATGATAAAGAAATTATCGAAAAACAAAGCGGTTATGCATGGCTACATAAAAGCAGTAAACTCGTCTTTAGTTTTGCTTTGATTATTATTGCTGCCTTATTTGTTTTAGGTTTTTATTTGGTGATGGATCGTTACTTTATCCCCGGTGATTCAGGCATTACAGTGAATACATGGCTCTCAACATTAAGTAGTATGATTTTTGTATTGATTCTGGGTTTTATTGGTACTATTTTTGAAACCCGAGCAGTACACAAGTTGTTTGCTAAGCAAAAATTAGTTAATGATGCACTGGATAAATTGAATAAAAAACCGTCGTCTTAATGCTTCTGAAGCATTTAAGAATACGGCTAATAGTGGTGCAATATAGCTGAAATTCTGGGTTAGCCGGTAGCAACTGCTTCGGCAATAACTTCTGCCAAGAATTGTGTTTCTTGCTTATCTTCACCTTCTACCATGACGCGAACTACAGGTTCTGTGCCTGATTTTCTTAATAATACTCGCCCACGTGAGCCGAGTTGTGCTTCGACTTCAGCGACTGATGCTTGAATGGCTTTATTTTGTAAATCCACTTCCCCTTGAACACGTACATTTAAGAGTGTTTGTGGGTATTTAGTCATGACTTTTCTAAGTTTATACAATGATTTTCCACTACTGATAATCGCTGATAGCACTTGTAGTGCCGCAATAATGCCATCCCCTGTTGGAATACGATCATGAATAATCACATGCCCTGAAGATTCTCCCCCTAGAATTGCGCCTGTTTCATTCATCTTTTGCATGACATAACGATCACCCACATTGGCACGGTGGAATTCTAAGCCCATCTTTTGAATGGCTTTTTCTAAGCCGAGGTTACTCATTAATGTACCCACAACATGCTTACCTATCGTGCCACTTTTTAATCGGTCTTGAGCAATAATCGCTAAGGCTTCATCACCATCGACTTCATTACCCCGATGATCAACCATTGCTAATCGATCACCATCACCATCTAGGGCAATTCCAATATCAGCTCGATATTTACTAACAGCTTCTTTTAATGCGTCTAACGAAGTTGCACCGCATTTGTGGTTGATATTAAAACCATCAGGTTGATTAGCAATCGTAATAACTTCCGCACCTAATTCTTTAAAGACATCGGGTGCAATATGGTAAGTTGCACCATTGGCACAATCGACTACAATACGCATTCCACTCAGTGCTGTATGTGAAGATAAAGAGCGTTTACAGAATTCAATATAACGTCCTGCCGCATCTCGAACGCGATCAACACGTCCTAGTCGATCCGAAGCCACCACAGCACATTCTTGTTCCATATAGGCTTCAATACGTTCTTCAATTTCATCGGCAAGTTTAATACCTTCATTAGAGAAGAATTTAACCCCATTATCCTGATAAGGATTGTGAGAAGCACTGATAACAATGCCTGCCGAAGCACGGAAAGCCCGAGTTAAGTAAGCAACGGCAGGGGTTGGCATGGGGCCTAATAAACGAATATTAACCCCTGCGGCAACGAGACCTGCTTGTAAAGCTGACTCCAACATATAACCTGAAATACGGGTATCTTTACCAATTAACACCAGCGAACGTCCATCATCCGCAAGAACTTTTCCTGCTGCCCAGCCCAGTTTGAGTGCAAAATCAGGTGTCATTGGAAATTTGCCAATTTCGCCCCGAATACCGTCTGTTCCAAAATATTTTCTTGCCATTGTTCTATTCCTATTTTTAATTCTTATTATGCTTGGATTGCCGATACAATTTTCAACGCATCAACGCTTGCCTTTACATCATGTACACGAATGATATTCGCTCCTTTCAATACAGTAATCACAGCAGCCGATAAGCTACCATAAAGACGTTGATTAACGGGAGCATCTTGCCCAGAGTGTTGCAGCAATTGCCCGATCATCGTCTTGCGTGAAATACCCACTAATAAAGGTAAGTTAAATTCTGTCAATTGTTCTAACTGCGCTAATAGTTGTGTATTGTGATCTAGAGTCTTACCGAAACCAAAACCAGGGTCTAGTATTAAACGATCATGGGTTATTCCAGCCTGCTCACAGCATAAGATTCGTTCAGAAAAGAACGCTTTTACCTCCGTTACGATATTAGAATAAGTTGGTTGGATTTGCATCGTGTCAGGTTGTCCCTGCATATGCATTAAGCAAATCGGTATATTACTTTTCGCACATACCGCTAATGCACCCGTCATTTGTAAGGCTCTAACATCATTTAACATATCAGCTTTAGCATCAATCGCGGCTTGCATCACCTCAGGCTTACTGGTATCGACAGAAATATAACAATCAAAATTAGCTTTTAGAGCTTCAACAACAGGAATGACACGTTGTAATTCCTCTGCAACGCCCACCGCTTTAGCATTAGGGCGGGTAGATTCACCACCAATATCAATAATGGTTGCCCCTTCTTTTAACATGATTTCAGCTCGATACAAAGCAGCATCTAAGCCCGTATATTGTCCTCCGTCTGAAAAGGAATCAGGGGTGATATTCAGAATCCCCATTACGTGTAATTGTTGTAAATCTAATTTTTCCATATTTATTTACCCAAATACTTATTAGTCTAAGATAGCACCATTATTCACTGATTTTTAAATAAGGCAAAATGATCGTTCGGCTATTCTAGGGGGTAAACTTTATTATTTACATAATGATGATGTTATATCTCAGAAATTGTACTGATTGATTAGAATCATTTTTTAAACAGGCGACTCGTTCACATACTCCTCAATATTCTTATGGGCTAGATCCAATGCTTCTAGAATACCCTTCCAAAAATTCTGTTTATTTTCATTAGCAATCGCTTGTTCAAAGGAGATCGATTCTTTTTCGGCTACTTGAGAAAAGTGACTTTCATAATCTGAATATTGATCTTTAGCATGGTCATAAGCCTGTTTTAATTCTTGTAGGTAAGTATGGTAGAGACTGTGATCGACCTCTTTTTTTTCAACGGCTTGATGATTACTGCTCTCTGTTTTATGGATTGTTGTACTTTGCTGCGAACTTTCAATGGGATCATCAAACTGAATATATTCCGCCTGATAGTGCTCATAATCCTTATTATATTGCTCATATAGGCTCATATCGATTTCAGTGGGTGGAATATTGATACTTTCGGTATTAATCAGCTCTTGTTTTACCGTATTTTCTATTTCAACTTTATGAGCTTTTATTTGCTGTTGAAACAACTGTTTTAATTCGGTTTTATCAGCTTGTCTTTGTTGATTAAATAAGGCTTCCAGTGCTGTTTTAGTGTCTCGATTTTCTTGCTGATGTCGCTCGATTAATTGCGTTTGTTGTTGAACAAACTGATCAAGTTCGGTTTGACCGATTTGATTATGTTGATTCAGGTTAAATTGTTGTTCAACAAAGGCTTCCAGCATATTCATTCGAGCTTCAAATTTATCTAGCTGCTTGATTTTATCATTTAATGTTGTGCCAAGCGTCTGGGCGAGATCTCCCATGTGTTGCGTCACTTCAGAGAGCATATTGTCACCAAACTCTGATAACTTGTTTTGAATATTGGCTTCAATATCAAGTGATTGATGCGTTTGAACAATATCTAGATTAACCACTGGCAAGGGGGTTTGTATTTCAGACGGTATTTGTATTTTTGCCTGAGCATGATTTTGTATGGAGGCAAATTTTGCGGGTAGTGGCGCTTGTACTTGAGCTTGAACATGAGCAGGTATTTGTTGTGGTGATACTGACGGTGCTGCGCTGAAGTCTTGGGTGGGCGGTACGGTTTCAGACAGATTATCCAGCGAATAGCCTGCATCGGCGGGTTCTGTTTCCTTGGGTAACAATTGCTTAGGGTCATTGCTGCTGGGGTGAATATCAATATTGGGTTTACCCCATGTGCTGAAATTGAAATTAATGGACATCCAAAAGCCATGAAAACCTTGGCGTAAAATCAATATATTACGCGCCGCTAATTTCTTAACAATCACATTGACATGATCATAGCGAATCTTGGTAATTTGTTGTAAACGTGCGCCATTCATATCATCTTCGTACTTCCAAAAACCAATGGTATGCCGAAAAACAGCACTTAATATCCGCATTTCATTGCCTGAAAATTGCCATTGCACTAAGTGGCTAAGCCATGCAGAGGTAATAATATTGAGTTGATTCGGTAGTAAGGATTTTAGAGAATTATCGGGCGCAGCAGCAGATTCCGCTTGATTGCTTGGAGC
>WFRR01000109.1 GCA_015486375.1 Thiotrichaceae bacterium | reverse complement strand
TCCAATCAGATCATTAGCAAACACAGCACCGTAGGGCAGCATTGTGACCCCAATAGTTCAGAGCGACCAACGGAAGCGAATTACCAAAACTGAATACGATTAAATTTAGCTCTTTCAACCTAGTCATGAGGGGTGGAAGAGTAGCGCAGCGAAAAGCCCACCCCGCTGCCCTTTGGCGAAAAATCCTGCTGATAAGCATCGGCGAAGCCATCTGATGTAATGCTTTGATAGCCTCAATTTAGTTAAATCAATACCCTCCAAGCTTAAAAAAATACCGTTTTTATCTTATTTTTAGGGTACAAGAAATAGATTAAATTACTTTATAAATCATGATTTTATATATGGTTGGCGGTATTTAATATGACGCTGAAAAATACCGTGTAAAGTACCGTCAACTGCTTGGGATTGGGTAGGATATGAGGGGAAGATGACAAACTTTGCAGGCACAAAAAAACCCTTATAATCAAGGGTTTAAGTATGCCTCGGACAAGCTGAGACTATGTTATGGCGGAGAGGGTGGGATTCGAACCCACGGAAGGGGTGAACCTTCGCTTGATTTCAAATCAAGTGCATTCGGCCGAGCTCTGCCACCTCTCCAATTTGAGATGCGTAATATAATGGAAATAGAGTAAGGTTTCCAGTATTATTTTTATTTTTTTGCACTATGGTAAAATTATTTATTCTTTGCTAGATTTTTTACGATTTTGCTGAGAATTTATCACCTCTAATAATGACAATACACCTCAGTCCCTCTTTGAACCCCGAACAGATAAGGCAACACCTTTCAGCAACAAAAATTAATACACTCTCAATATTTCCACTTTTAGACTCCAGCAATGAATGGGCATTAAAATATGCTCGATGTGGAGATGTTTGTTTAGCCGAACAACAAACAGCAGGGCGGGGTCGACGTGGGCATACTTGGCACTCCCCTCCTAATTGTAATCTTTATCTATCCTTAAAATGGTGTTTTTCTCTTGAAGTACAGTCGATAGGATTATTAGGGTTGGTCATTGCTGTTGCTATTGCTGAGTGTTTAGAAATGACAGGTATTACTGGACATACGATTAAATGGCCAAATGATATTTTGTTTGAAAACAAAAAGTTAGCAGGAATTTTACTCGAATCTAAAGGGAGTTCTAATGAGATTGTGATAGGAGTAGGACTCAACGTTAATATGAGTAAAAAAAATATTAATAATCAAAAACTTACTTCTAGTTGGTGCAGTTTACAACAAATTTCAGGTAGTTGTTGGGATAGAAATTTACTTACCGCACAATTGCTTAATCACTTAGTTGTATCTCTAAAAAGATTTAATACGTTAAGCTTTTCACAATTTATGAAAGTATGGAAAAAATGGGATCATTTGGATGGTCAATTAGTAATTGTGCATAGTTCTGAAAAATATATAGCTAAAGTAGTGGGTATTAATCATGATGGTTCATTATTGATTGAACAAGAGACAGGAATTCAAAAAAATGTATATTCTGCAGATGTAAGTATTCGTTATTAAAGGTAGAATATCGAAAATTTTTTAATATTAATACAGCAAGGTTCAAGTAAATTACTTAAACATATGCACGTATTTAAAGGGCTTATATAATGGCAGCACCACTTTCAACAGAAGAACAAAATCAACTATTTAAACAATTTGCAGATAGTCATATTGATGTTGCAAATACACAATTAAAAACAGGTGATTTACATTTAGTTAATTCAGGCTTTATTTACGGTGCAGCACGTTTCAATGCATTCGCGATTGCATCCAGTTCTAAAAATTTACAAGAATATAATCATAATCGTCAAGATGCGATTCAACATTACACTGAAATATTCCAAAATATGTTAGAAGAAAACCTAAATAATTATCAAAGTGCCTTTACAAGCACCGAGGAAGAAAGTAGTAATAAATCTCGCTATGCACATCTACAGAAAAAGTAAGTACTTAAGTATTTATATGATATTACTTATTGATATTGGGAATAGTCGGATAAAATGGGCAAGTATTAATAGTAACAATCATGCTCAAATTATAATCGAAAATAGGTCAAATCAGACTGCAATTAATCATCAAAGTCATGCACTGACTATTCTCGAAAATATTATCCAAACACTTGTACCTATTCAAAAAATATTTATGGTACATGTGCTGGGTGGAGTATTTGATACCGAGATAAAACGATTAATGACTCAATACAGCATTCCCTTACAACTTATATACTCTCAACCTAGAGCTTATGGTATTTCTACTCACTATCTTCAAGCTAGTAAACTGGGTGCAGATCGTTTTGTAGCAATGTTAGCTGCGTATCGATCACAAAAGAGTAAAGCTTGTATTGTAATTGATTGTGGCACCGCGATTACCATTGATACTGTGAATCATTTGGGAGAGCATATTGGCGGGATTATTTTACCAGGTCTATCTTTATGCAAAGAAAGTTTAAATAACAAAGCTAAAAATTTACAAAACGGGGGGAACTCTAGTCAGGTAAATCACCCTATTGAGCTTGATAAAACAACATTATTTGCTACAGATACACAATACGGAATACAAAGCGGTTGTTACTATGGCTTAGCTGGAGCGATTAGGGATATTTGTCAAAAAATGGAAAAGACCTTAATAAAGTGTGATATTCATTCTACAAAAATCAATAAAATCATTTGTGGAGGGGATGCCAAAGTATTTTACCCTTTACTTTCAGGCTACCAGCTCAAAGTCGATCTTGTTATGGATGGCTTAGCCTATATTGCGACTGAAACAGTGAGACCATAGAGAGGGTAATTCAGGTTTTATTCGGCAATATCAATTAAAATCAGCCCATAATAATAAAAATAGGCGTGAATCGATGCTAAAAGTGGTTATAGGCTTGATAGTCATAAATTTTTTACTACTAATACTCAGTATTACATCAACTCCCAACGCTATTTTCTTATCTGGCAAAGCTATCCTCACTGAAATACCTAAAAGCACGATTCCTGCGTTAGTATTACTGAATAACTCTCCCAATGATTTATACCGCAATAGTCCAACTTCATTAGATAGTAGCTGTTATTCACTCGGTCCCTTTAATAGCGCTGTTGCAGCACAACAAGTAGGGAGACATATCCGTGATTATGGACTTGCCTTTGAAATACGCTCTATTAGAAGCTTAGAAACCCTACGCTATTTAGTTTATATTCCCCCTTTTGAAAATCAAGCTCAAGCTCAACAGACAACTCAAGATTTACAAAAATACGGGATTAAAGAAGTTAATATTATTACAGCAGGTCGCTATAAAAATGCAATTTCAGTGGGCTTTTACTCTAATTTAACCCAAGCCCGCAGAGAAACCCAACATGTTCGCTATTTAGGCTATGATGCACGGCAAAGTAAAGAAAAATCACCTCTAGAGGTTTTTTGGATTAACTATGACGAACCCTTTGGCAGTAATACACCCGTAATGACATGGAGTCGAAGCATTGAACCCACTGCTACCATACAACGAATTCCACGAAACTGTGGTTAAGTTTAAGAGTGCAATAGAATGAAAATAGCAGCTTGTGTTGAATACAATGGTACAGCCTACTGTGGTTGGCAACGTTTGAAAACACATCCTTCAGTACAACAAGAAGTTGAAAAATCCTTAAGTCGTATTGCTAATGAACCGATTCAAATAAGCTGTGCTGGACGTACCGATAGTGGTGTTCATGCGGTTGGACAAGTGATTCACTTTGAGACTCAAGCAGAGCGTAGTTCGCATTCTTGGCAAATGGGAGCAAATACCTATTTATCCGATGATATTGCCTTACGTTGGGTCAGCCCGATTGCAGAAGACTTTCATGCTCGTTTTTCCGCAAAGTCACGTTATTACCGCTATATTGTTTTAAATCGTGCGAGTCGTTCAGCTTTATTACATCATCAAGCCTATTGGTATCCTTACTCCCTCAATATAGAAAAGATGCACCATGCAGCGCAAGCCTTATTGGGTAAACATGATTTTAGCAGTTTTCGGGCTGCTGGCTGTCAAGCCTCTCATGCCAATCGTGAGGTACAGGCAATCAGTGTTAAAGCACAGGGTGATTTTATTTATATCGATATTCAAGCTAATGCATTTTTGTATCATATGGTACGTAATATTGTTGGTTCACTATTAGTCATTGGACAAGATAAACAAACACTCAACTGGATGGCTGAACTATTAGAACAAAAGGATCGTACCTTAGCGGGCATGACTGCGCCTGCATCAGGCTTATACTTTGTTAAAGTAGATTATCCTCGTCGATTTAAATTGGATATTCCTATGATTTTACCTCAGTTTTCTTAAATGAATCACCTAATGGACAAGTTATAATAATTTAATATTTACCTTTTTACAGATTTGCAGAGATTTATTTTATGTCAACTAAAAGGACTATCCGAGTGGGTTTAACAGGGGGGCTAGCTTGTGGTAAATCAACAGTCTGTCAACTATTTCAAGCACTCGGTATTCATATTATTGATGCTGATCATATTGCTAAACAATTAGTTCATACAGAACAAGCAACTTTAAAAAAAATTGTTAAGGTATTTGGACAAACTATTTTATATTCTAATGGAGAACTTAACCGAAAACAGTTAGGTCATATTGTTTTTAAACAGACAGAAAAGTTACATCAATTAGAAGCGATTCTACACCCCCAAATAAAGCGAATAATTCAACAAAAAATTCAATATGAATCTGATAAAAATCATTATCTTATCGTTGATGTTCCTTTGTTAATTGAACAAAACTATTCTGCATTATTTGACCAAATACTTGTGATTGACTGTGAGCCAAAACAACAAATGATACGCGCACAACAACGTGATAAACGCAGTGTTAGTCAGATTCAAGCAATGATGAATTTACAAGTAAGTCGTCAAGAACGCTTAGCGATTGCAGATAATGTATTGGATAATACAGGGAGTCTTGATAAGCTCCGTAGACAGGTTAAGCAATATCATGAAAAATTGTGTGCGCGATAACCATAATTTCCTTATAGAACAATCCCAGAAATGACAATATACGAACAACCTTTACATGAAAAAACCCGTGTTTTACTACGCTTAGAACAGTTAGTCCGCCGTTTTAATTTCCATATTCTAGATGATAAACGAGCAAGTAGTGAAGCCGCTCTACTATTACTTCTTGAGATGTATAATTTAGCAGCTCGACTGGATTTAAAGAGTGAAATATTAAAAGAAATCGATCGTCAGGCACTGGCAGTTAAATACCGCCAAAAGCAAGGTGAAATTGATAAAGAATCAGCAGATGATATTCTAGAAACATTAACGCGCGTCAATACGAAACTTTATACCCTTTCAGGCCCTTTAGGACAGCGTTTAAAAAATCATGGTTTTTTTAATGTATTGCGGCAACGCTCTAGTTTGCCAGGAGGAATTAATGGTTTTGATATTCCAATGTTGCAACATTGGTTAAATAAACCTGCCACAGCCCGTTGTAAAGATCTTATTCATCTGGTTGAAGCTTATCGATTAGCAAATGATGCAATTCAAGTCATTTTATTATTAATCCGTGGCTGCTCTGCAGGTACAGAGCATATCGCTAAGCATGGGTTTTTTCAGGCAACTTTATCACAACGTCCACCTAAGCAATTATTGCGAGTAGAGGTAGCCGATGATGTGAGCTATTACCCAGAAATTAGCGCGGGAAAACAGCGTTTTTCAGTTCGTTTTGTGGAAATTAAAACATTAGATGAACGAGGTAAACAGGTCATGGAAGATATTAATTTCAAATTAACATTATGTAGTTTTTGATTGATAAGGTCTTGAGTCGATGAACATGAATATACAAACACCCGTTAGCAATATATCAGCTGATAATGCAACATTTAGACAAGCATTAAATAATTTAAAATTTACCATTACTACTTATAGCCAATCACAGCGTCGAGTGGCTGTACGCTTACGTATATTAATTCGTTCATTAATGGCTTCTTTGGTCATTGCCTTACTATTTATTTTATATCTACTTTATATATTAACGCATCAAGTTAACGCCTTAACGTCTACTCTCGATAGTATTTCGGATGAAACCTATGCAGTGCAAATTAGTATGGAAAGCATTGCATTGGTGATGCAAAGCGTTGAAGCACATATGAAAGAACTGCCTGAAATGAGTACAGCGATTGATGCGATTGATAGTAATATTGCTACGATTGATAATAGTAGTGCGCAGATGAATTCAGAAATGCGGGTTGTTTCAGATGAAATAGGGGCTTTAAAACAAACGCTTCAACAAGTCTCTAATAAAGTGGGTGTACTTGATGGAAATTTAAACCAAATTAATCAGGATATGCAGTCATCAACTAAGCCTTTTAAACTTTTTAATGACCTCAATCCTTTTGATTAATCTATTTTAATAGCTATTTCGTGTACTATGACGAGCCTAATTAATCGTCAATAGATTCTTTATCATGAAAATTACCACGGAACAGCTTGAAGACATCTCATCATGTTTGCAAGATCTTGCCGATGATGCCAAATTTCAAAAAGGAATTACACGTCGTAGTATTATCGGTACGAATGCGGTAATTAGTGTGTTTACCTTCCTTGCAACTCTGATTATTGGCATAATATTTTACTATTTCTTTGCATTTAATCAGGGTGTCAGTCACTCTATTCAGAGTATGAAAATTATTCAAGAGCAAATGGTTGATCTACGGGACAGTATGGATACAATCACTTTCTCTGTTGATGAGATTGGTCAAGATATTGGCTATATGGAAGTTATTTCCACCAATATTTCCACAATAGCACGTAGTACGCAGGGGATTACAGCCAATATTCAATCGATGACTCAACATACAAAAGCTATTGGTAAACATACTCGCTGGGTACATTATAACACTGAGATTATCAATCAGCGTTTTGGGCATTTAAACTACTCTGTAATGCAAGTATCCCAAGCATTACATCATACCGCTAAACCCATTAAACGCTTTTTTCCCTTACCGTAACTAACATAAAGTCAGATTATACTTATTTCATTGTGACATTAATTACTGCAACACAAGTTGCCATCAATGCCCCAGGCATAATACCTAAAGCAAGCAAACTTAACCCATTCGCACTTAATAAAATATGACTATCTAAACCAATTTTATGTCCTGTTTCTGCTTGAGTCGTTTCAGTATCCGCTTTATCAAAGTACATAATTTTAATAGCGCGTAGATAGTAATAAGCACCCACTACCGATAAGATCACTGCATAAACCGCTAACCAAGCAAGATTGGCATCAACAACCGATTGAATAACCATCATTTTGGCATAAAAACCTACCGTAGGCGGCACACCTGCCATTGAAAATAGAATGATCATCATCATAAAGGCCATCCACGGATGACGTTGACTCAGCCCTTTTAAATCTGATAGTTGATCTGCTTCATAACCTTTACGACTTAACATCATAATAACGGCAAAGCCACCTAAGGCCGTTAATGCGTAAACGATGGTATAGAACAAGGTAGCAGAATAACCCATATTAGAACCTGCTAAAATACCCATCGCAACAAAGCCCATATGAGCAATAGTGGAGTAGGCTAACATGCGTTTTAAATTAGTTTGAGCAATCGCAATAATATTACCAATGGCTAAGGATAAGACAGCTAATAGAATAAGAATTTGTTGCCAGCTCGTCTGCATATCACCCAGTCCTTCGACTAATAAGCGAAATACCATACCAAAAGCAGCAAGTTTAGGAATCGTACCAATCAATTGTGTAACAGCCGTTGGCGCACCATCATAAACGTCAGGAATCCACATGTGGAAGGGTGCAACCCCTAGCTTAAAGCCTAGACCTACCAAAATAAAGGATAAGCCTAATAATAGCCCTAGATCAAAACTACCTGCTTTTGTCATGCCTGAACTTTTAACGTACTCGGCAATACCTGTTAAATCTAAATGTCCACTTAGACCATAAATAATCGACATACCGTATAACAGCATACCTGAGGCAATTGCACCAAGAACAAAGTATTTCATTGCCGCTTCAGACGCTCTACCATTATTACGTTGCAAAGCAACCAAGGCATACATAGATAAAGAGAGCAACTCTAAGCCTAGATAAATCAATAACATGCTATTAGCTGAAACCATAATCATCATGCCTAAAATAGCAAATAAGACTAAGGCATAATATTCACCACTAAACATATTACGATCACGTAAATACTGACGGGTGTAAATAAAACCAGCACTTCCGATGAGTAACATCGCAATTTTTAGCAAATCAGATAAAGCATCTTTAATATACATATTGCTAAATGCTAAAGCGTATTGCACGCTTTCAACATTATTCACCGTTGCAGAGGTTGCTATCGATTCTACCCCCATACGGTTATAAACCAGCCATGCGGTGGTCAATAAGCTCAGTTGTGCTAATAAAAAGGTGACTATTTTCATGGATTTCGATAAAAATAAATCCAGTAATAACACACTAAATGCAGCGACCAGCAAAAATATTTCTGGCAAAGCCCGTGAAATATCAGACATTATGGTTTCAGTCATATTCTTTTTCCGCCTCTAACTATAATTTAGAATGTGAAGCTTGTTCAATAAGATGTTGCAATGTCACTGACATCACATCCGTAAGCGGCTGAGGCCATAAGCCGAGTCCGATCACCATTACAGCTAAGGTAAACATAATAACAAATTCTCGCTTATTTAAATCTTTCAAAGCAGCAACTTTTTCATTACCAATCTCGCCAAAGATAACCCGTTTAACCAACCATAATGTATACGCTGCGCCAATAATCAAGGTCGTTGCTGCTAGGAATGCAATCCAGAAGCTCGCTTTGAAACTGGCCAAAATAACCATGAATTCACCCACAAACCCTGAAGTTCCTGGTAAGCCTGTATTCGCCATTGCAAATAAAACAAAGAAGACAGCGAAAATAGGCATGGTATTAGCAACACCACCATAAGCCGAAATTTCACGGCTGTGCATGCGGTCGTATAAAACCCCAATAGAGAGGAACATCGCACCTGAAATAAAGCCATGTGAAATCATCTGTACCATTGCACCCTGCATGGCGAGCTCAGCCCCTACAATACTATTAGTTGCGGTAAAGATGGGATAGATTAAGAAAATACCTAAAGTGACAAAGCCCATATGAGCAATAGACGAGTAGGCAACCAACTTTTTCATATCCGTTTGTACAATTGCGATAAAGCCAATATAAACGATAGCAACCAATGACATGACGATAATTAGCCAATCCAGTGCCAATGAAGCATCGGGTGTAATCGGTAGAGAAAAACGTAAGAAACCATAACCACCAATCTTTAACATAATCGCGGCTAATATGACTGAACCACCAGTGGGTGCTTCAACATGAGCATCAGGCAACCATGTATGTACAGGCCACATGGGAATTTTGACACCAAATGCGAGTAAGAAAGACAGGAATATAAAGATTTGTTCCGTTAGTCCCAGTTTTAGTTTATACAGGTCTTGAATCCAGAAACTAGCATTACCCGCATCAGCTCCAACGTTATACATATAAATCAGACTCACCAGCATAAAGACTGAGCCGATAAAGGTATATAAGAAGAATTTTATAGTGGCATAAACACGATTAGGACCACCCCAAATACCAATGACAAGGAACATAGGAATCAACATGGCTTCAAAGAAGACATAGAATAACATCGCATCTTGCGCCGCAAACACACCGTTTACGAGACCTGACATAATTAAAAAAGCCGCCATGTATTGTGCGACGCGCTCTTTAATCACTTCCCAACCTGCCAATACCACTAATACGGTAGTAAAGGTATTCAGTAAAATCAAAGGCATGGATATACCATCCACCCCTAAATAATACATAATATTAAAGGTCGGTATCCACTCATGATTTTCCGTAAACTGCATTGCAGCCGTTAAGGGATCAAATAGTGTGTATAACGGTAAACTGACTAAAAAGGTTGCCACAGCAATCAAAAGTGCTGCAGGGCGCGCACCATGTCGATCACCAACAATCAATACGACAATACCACCAATAATCGGTAGCCAAATAACAAGGCTTAACAGCGGCCAATCAATAAATAGACTCATATCCATATTCACGCTACCCCTTACTACCAAAAATAAACCAAGTGAGAATGACTAATACGCCTAAGATCATAGAAAAAGCATAGTGATACATATAACCCGTTTGTATACGGCGTAGAATTCCTGAGAAGAAACCCACCGCTTTGGCTGAACCATTAACAATAAGACCGTCAATTAAGAAACGATCACCGACTCGCCATAATAATTTACCTAGGGCAATAGCACCACCTGCAAATACAACCTGATTGAAGCTATCCATACCGTATTTTTTATCTAAAATAGTATGCATCCAACGGAATTTATTATAAGCAAAGTGTGCAAGTGCATCATTCTTCAGGTAGATGTACCACGCTAAACCAAGCCCTGACATAGCCAACCAGAAAGGAGGCGCCATAATGCCATGTAACATAAAGCTAAATACACCATGATAACCTTCTTTCAGTTCTGCGATAGCCGTATGAGCAGGATCAACGAATACGACACCTTTAAAGAAGTCACCAACGACAATGGGGTCGATAAAGTAACCTGCAATCACTGAAGGAATGGCTAATGCAATCAAAGGAATCGTAACTGTTAGTGGTGATTCTTTTAAATGTGAGCGGGTATGTTCATCCATACGTTCTTTTCCATGGAAAACTAAGAAGAACATACGGAAGCTATAGAATGCGGTTACAAATACACCGAGTAATACCATCCAATAAGCAAATTCTGCCCCTGCTAAATTAGAGGCATGTACTGATTCAACAATTGAGTCTTTAGAGAAGAAACCTGCGAACCCAGGAAAACCAATGAGTGCCAACGAACCAATGAGTGAAGTCCAATAGGTAATCGGCATGTACTTCTTTAAGCCACCCATTTTACGAATATCTTGCTCATGGTGCATAGCAATAATGACGGAACCTGCGGCTAAGAATAATAAAGCTTTAAAGAAGGCATGGGTCATTAAGTGGAATAAACCTGCGCTATAAGCGGACGCTCCAAGGGCAACAGTCATATAACCGAGTTGCGATAAAGTAGAATAAGCCACTACACGTTTAATATCGTTTTGGATAATACCAATCAAGCCCATAAAGAAGGCAGTGATTGCACCAATAATCATAACCACACTCAAGGCGGTGTCGCTGACTTCAAAAATAGGTGACATACGCGATACCATAAAGATACCTGCAGTTACCATAGTTGCAGCGTGAATCAAAGCAGAAATGGGTGTTGGGCCTTCCATTGAATCGGGAAGCCAAACATGCAGTGGCACTTGTGCTGATTTACCCATTGCACCAATAAATAATAAAATAGCAATCAAGGTCATTAATGACCATTCTTCACCTGGAATAACGGTGACTGTCACATCTAATAAATTCGGTACTTGTTTAAATACTTCAACATAATCAAGTGTGCCAAAATGAACATAGATCGCAGCAATACCTAATAAGAAACCAAAGTCACCAACGCGGTTAACTAAAAAGGCTTTCATATTTGCAAAGATAGCCGTGTCTTTTTTAAACCAGAAACCAATCAGTAAATAAGAGACTAAACCGACTGCTTCCCAACCGAAAAATAACTGTAAGAAGTTATTTGACATAACCAACATCAACATAGAGAAGGTAAATAGGGAAATATAACTGAAGAAACGTTGATAACCTGGGTCATCGTGCATATAAGCAATGGTGTAGATATGTACCATTAAGGAGACAAAGGTCACAACGACCATCATCATAGCCGTGAGGTTATCAATGAGAAAACCAATTTCAAATTGAATCCCTTCTATCACCGCCCACGTATATACTGCACCGTTATAAGTATTGCCATCAAGGACAATATGATTAAATACGACTAAAGATAAAACACAGGCAAGAGCAACGCCTAATATGGTGACGGTATGCGATAACATACGCCCTAACTGACGACCGAATAGTCCTGCCAGTATTGAACCAAAGAGGGCAGAGAGAGGAATAGCAAGATAGATATTTTCCATGCTTAGCCCCTCATTTCATCAAGATCTTGAACATTAATTGTACGGCGATTTCTAAATAAAACCACTAAAATTGCCAGTCCAATCGCTGCTTCAGCCGCTGCAACAGTGAGAATAAAGAAAACAAATACTTGTCCTGCCATATCATTGAGATAATGTGAAAAAGCAATAAAGTTAATATTAACGGCCAATAGCATTAATTCAATACACATTAGCAATATTAAAATATTTTTTCGATTTAAAAACATCCCTGCAATACTGATGGAGAACAGTACTGCACCAAGGATCAAAAAATTCGACAATGGAATCATCAACTATTCTCCTGCTCTATTTTGAGTGGACGATGAGGGCATTTTTACAAGGCGTACCCGATCATTACGTTTGGTTCTAATTTGTTTGGATGGATTCTGATGTTTAACCCCTTTACGACGACGCAGTGTTAATGCAATCGCCGCGATAATCGCTACGACCAAAATCACAGCAGCAATTTCAAAGGGATAAACATATTCGGTATATAAAATATTTCCAATCGCTTTGGTATTACTGTAATCAGCTGCGTGTACCACAGATTGATCAAAGTTAAAGCTAGGTGAAGCCATAACGAGTACGATTTCAGCCGCGATAATAATCGCAACTAAAGCAGCCAGTGGCATCATTTTAACAAAGCCTTCTCGTAAGGGATCCATATTGATGTCTAACATCATAATCACAAATAAGAACAGCACCATGACTGCGCCAACATATACCAACACCAGCGTAATACCTAAAAACTCGGCTTCTAACATCAGCCAAATTGCTGAACTGGTGAAAAAAGATAAAATAAGGAATAAGGCAGCATAAACAGGGTTACGAACTAACACTACACCCAATGCACCACTGATTAAAATGGTTGAAAAAAAGTAAAAAATGATCTGTTCAAACGTCATAGTAATATAGGTCTCATTTAGGTCTCATTCTTTGTTCATTATCGCAACGAAAGGGATCAACGATAAGCGGCTTCAACTGCTCTATCTTTAGCAATTTGGGTTTCATGTTTATCGCCAAAAGCTAGTAATTCATCTTTAGTGATAATACTGCCTTCTCGACTTTCAAAGTGATACTCAAATACACGCGTCTCAACAATGGCATCAACAGGGCAAGCTTCCTCACAAAAGCCACAGTAGATACATTTGAACATATCAATATCGTAACGCGTCGTACGACGTGTACCATCTTCCCGTTCTTCAGATTCAATTTTAATCGCTAAGGCGGGGCAAGTTGCCTCGCACAATTTACACGCAATACAACGCTCTTCACCATTGTCATAACGACGTAGCGCATGATGTCCACGAAAACGTGGTGACATAGGGGTTTTTTGTTCAGGGTATTGAATCGTAATTTTTTTCTTAAAAAAATACTTTCCTGTAACGCTTAAACCTTGTAATAACTCAAATAGAGTAAATGTCTTCACATAGTGTTTTAAGGTACTAATCATCCTTTTACTCCTAAATTTATGCCCAAGGTGTCCAGCCTAAGCCAATAGCAACCATTTCACCAAATAACCAAACGATGGTGACAGGTATTAATATTTTCCAACCTAAACGCATGATTTGATCATAGCGATAGCGTGGAAAAGTTGCTCTAAACCAAAGGTAGAAGAACAAAAAGATCATGATCTTAATTAAAAACCAATGAATACCACTATCAAATAAAGCCCCAATCGCAGGAATGTTAACAAGGAATGTGCCCTCAAACGGTGACAGCCAACCCCCTAAGAACATTAAGCTGGTCAAGGCCGAAATTAAAATCATGCTGGCATATTCTGCTAAGAAGAATAGGGCAAATGCCATGCCTGCATATTCAACATGAAAACCTGCCACAATTTCTGATTCGCCTTCCGCGACATCAAAAGGGGCACGATTGGTTTCAGCCACGCCTGAGATAAAGTACACCAAGAACAAACCAAATAATGGCCAGATAAACCAATTATCAATTCCGCCTGCTTGTGCATTGACAATATCACTGAGATTTAAACTATTCGATGCCATTAATACGCCGACTAAGGCAAAGCCCATCGCAATTTCATAAGAAACTACCTGTGCGCCGACTCTCATGGCACTTAACATGGCATATTTAGAGTTAGATGCCCAACCTGCCAAGATAACCCCAAATACATCTAAGGAAGTAATCGCTAATACAAATAGCAAACCTGCGTTAACATCAGCTAATACCATGCCATCCGCAAAAGGGATCACCGACCATGCGACTAAAGCAGGAGCTAACACCATAATCGGTGCAAATAAGAAAACAAAGCGGCTTGATTTTTCAGGAATAATTACTTCCTTGAACATCAACTTGACCACATCCGCAATGGGTTGTAACCAGCCTTTAGGACCAACACGATTAGGCCCCATACGAATCTGCATATAACCAATAACCTTACGCTCAGCATAAGTGGTATAGGCAACCGCTAATATTAACGGTAAAATAATCGCTACAATCTTTAACAGAATAACAATGACCGTAGTCAATGCAATGGGCAAGCTAGCCCAGAATGAAATCAAGCTCTCAATCATTTAACTACCCCTTTGTAATTTGAATCATTCCAAATGCTGAACCCAGTTCTACTGATTTTTGGGTTGCACTTGGAAGCAATGCAGAATGAATTGGAATCGCACTATCTGCCACTAAACTCATTCGTACACTGGAATCACCCTGAGCGACAGAAACGGTTTGTTCATCACCTAAATCTAAACGTGCAATATCATCAGGATGCAATGTAACTCTACGACGTTCATCACCTGCTGCTTGCTGTAAAGCTATTGCACGACGCAATAAACTATCACCTGAATACATTTGTACTGTACCAATTCGATGGAAACTGTGTTCTGATACAGGTGATGAAGCAATATCCATTGGTTTAGCTTCGGGAGAAGCTTCAGCTTGGTAAGCATTGGTTTGTTCAAGTTTTACTTTAAGCTCATTACGGACATCTTCTGAACTCATATAATCAAAACCGTCTACATCCAGTAGATTGCCTAATACACGTAAAATTTTCCAAGTCGGACGTGCATCACCTAGTAATTTGGATACACCTTTAAAACTTTGCAAACGCCCTTCCATATTAACGAAAGTGCCAGACGTTTCCACCGTTTGAGAAGCGGGTAATAATACCGTCGCATATTCTTTTAAACGTGGATTCACATAGCTATTAATGGCAATAACATTATCTGCCTGAGCTAACGCCTGTATACTTTTTTGTGGATTATCTGTATCAAATTCTGCTTCTAAACCTAAGAGAACAAAGGTCTTAGTCGAATCTGTCAATATTTCTTGAGCAGATTTACCCATTGTTTGTACTGCTTGTGCTGCGGCTTGGCGATGTGGCACGACACCTGCCAACCATGCACCAGCCGTATTGGCTGCTTCGGGTAAATA
Source organism: Thiotrichaceae bacterium (assembly GCA_015486375.1). Lineage (GTDB taxonomy): Bacteria > Pseudomonadota > Gammaproteobacteria > Thiotrichales > Thiotrichaceae > S015-18. The sequence goes on along the minus strand of WFRR01000109.1, from coordinate 19,400 downwards.
ACCGAGCGTTGCGCCTGTTTTTTCTGCAATTAGTTGAGCTAAAGCACATAAGTCAGCATAAGCGGGATGCTGAGTGGCTAAATTACCCAGTAGTAATAGTGCCTGATCAGCCTCTTTTAAATAGGTAGCGATGTTCTGAGTTTGTTCATCCACTTCAATATTAGAAAAATGCGTTAGTTCAACCCCTGCTGCTTTAGCAATGGCTGCAAGATTACTGAGCATTTCTGCTACTGAACTTACACTCTGTTCTGTCGTATCATAGTTAAACTCGATATGGTAAGGGTTTAGCGTCATGATTTTCGCGTTTTGCAAACTGGCTTTACGCAAACGATGGTTTGCCATCGGTTGTTCATAACGAATATTTGAACCAATCAGCAATACAGCATCTTGCTTTTCTAAGTCTTCTAAACTTACCCCTAAGCTTGGAGCTAATGGAGCCGCATTTTGTCCTGAAAAATCTGTTTGACGGACACGATGATCAATATGGTCAATGCCAATTGCACGCATAGATTTTTGTAATAGATATAATTCTTCTAAAGTTGCATTTGCGGAGGCAAGCACCCCTGTTTGATCTTTATTAGCTTCATTGAGTATTTTAGCTGTGGTTTCTAATGCCTCATCCCAAGTGACAACATGCCACTCACCTCTTTTCTTCAGCATTGGCTGGGTTAAGCGTTCGTCTGAATATAAACCTTCGTAACTAAAACGGTCTCGATCAGAAATCCAACATTCATTCACGGCATCATTTTCACTCGGAACTGTTCGCATGACCTGCTGAGTAAACGTATGGTGATAGACATTTGAGCCGACTGAATCATGGGCTGCAATCGCAGCGTGTTGTATCACTTCCCATGCTCGCGCTTTATAGCGAGAAGGTTTCATGGTTAATGCACCAACAGGACAGACATCAACAACATTACCTGATAGTTCAGATGTCACGCATTGCCCCGCGAATGTAGCAATTGACTCACGATCTCCACGACCGATCATGCCTAATTCTCGCATTCCCGCAATTTCTGCACCAAAACGCACACAGCGAGTACATTGAATACAACGGGTTAAATCAGTAGAAATTAACGGACCAATATTTTTATCAAAAACAATCCGTTTAGCTTCTACATATTGAGATTTATCACTACCGTAAGCAACAGAAACATCTTGTAATTCACATTCACCACCCTGATCGCAAATTGGACAATCTAAAGGATGATTAATTAATAAGAATTCCATCGTGGCTTGTTGTGCTGCCAGTGCCGATGGTGAGCGTGTCCAAACTTTCATGCCATCCATAACGGGTGTAGCACAAGCAGGTAAAGCTTTGGGAGCTTTTTCAACTTCTACCAGACACATACGGCAATTAGCCGCAATGGATAATTTTTTGTGATAACAGAAACGAGGAATGTCGATTTCATTAGCATCAGTGACAGCAATCAGCATTTCACCTGCTTGTGCAGAGAGTGTTTTGCCATTGACTTCGATTGTGATGGTTTCACTCATCTTATCTATGCTCCTTCAACCATGCTACGTCCATGTTCGACGTAATATTCAAACTCTTCACGATAATGTTTGATAAAGCTCCAAACAGGCATCGCGGCAGCTTCACCTAAAGCACAAATCGTGCGCCCTTCAATTTTACGGGCAACATCATCTAAACGGTCAATATCTTCTGGTTGACCTTTACCTTCTACCATACGCGTTAGCATACGGTATAACCAACCTGTACCTTCACGGCAGGGAGTACATTGCCCACAAGATTCAGAATGATAAAAACGCGAAATACGGCGTAATAGTTTTACCATATCAGTACTGTCATCAATAATCATGACTGCACCAGAACCCAGATAAGAACCTGCTTTCTGGATAGTATCGTAATCCATGGTTAGCCCCATCATGACATCGCCCGGTACAATGGGAACCGATGAGCCACCAGGAATCACAGCTTTAAGCTTGCGACCATTCAGTACTCCACCTGCCATTTCCAGCAATTCAGAAAAAGGTGTTCCCATTGGAATTTCAAAATTACCGGGGTTATTGAGATGTCCTGACATAGAAAATAATTTCTCACCGCCTGAACCTTCAACGCCTAAATCATTAAACCACTTTCCACCTTTACGCATAATAATCGGGATAGAAGAGAGTGTTTCTGTATTATTAATGGTTGTCGGGCGACCATATAAACCATAACTCGCAGGGAAAGGCGGTTTAAAACGGGGTTGCCCTTTTTTACCTTCTAATGATTCTAGTAACGCGGTTTCTTCACCACAGATATAAGCACCTGCACCTAAAGAACCATATAAATCAAAATCAATGCCACTGCCTAAAATATTTTTACCCAGTAGACCTTGTTCATAGGCTTCTTTGACGGCTTGTTCAAAACGTTGTGATGGCAAGTCTAAGAATTCACCGCGCATATAGTTATAACCCACTTTTGCACCGATGGTATAAGCAGCGATTGCCATTCCTTCTACAAGTGAATGAGGGTTATACAGTAAAATATCACGATCTTTACAGGTACCTGGTTCGGATTCATCTGAGTTACAGACGATATATTTATCACCGGGCATTTTGCGAGGCATAAAGCTCCACTTTAAACCTGTTGGAAAACCTGCACCGCCGCGTCCACGTAAACCTGATGCTTTTACCTCATCAATAATGTCACTTGGATCGCTTTGTTCAGAAATGATTTTATTCCAAGCTTGATAGCCACCCATTTCTAAATAGCTTTCTAAATGGTGTGACTTATCCCCAAACTGACGGGTATTAAAACAAATTTGATTTGCCATTATCTTTACTCCAACCCGTCCAAAATCTTATCAATTTTTTCATTGTCAAGATTTTCATAATAAACATGATCAACTTGCATCATGGGTGCGCCGACACAAGCAGCTAAACATTCTTCTTCACGCTTAAAGTAGAATTTACCATCACTGGTTGTTTCGCCTTCTTTAACACCAATCTTATTCTCAATATAAGCAATAACATCATCAGAGCCGCGCAACATACAAGAAACATTGGTACAAACTGAGATACTGTGTCGTGCCGCTGATTTTTTATCCAATTCAAACATGGAATAAAAACTAGCAACTTCATATACAGCAATTTTAGGTATGTCTAGGTACTCAGCAACCGCAGCTACTTTTTCACCAGAGATATATTTATCGTGATGCATTACAGCGCGTAATGCGCCTAATAAAGCGGATTGACGTTGATCTTCAGGGTAACGGGCTAACCAATAGTCAATTTCTTCCCGTTCATGCTGACTTAAAATACTCGTCATTAGCGATCTACCTCTCCGAATACAATATCTTGGGTACCAATAATGGTGACAACATCAGCTAACATGTGTCCTTTGGTCATTTCATCCATTGCAGAAACATGTGCAAAACCAGGGGCGCGAATTTTTAAGCGGAAAGGCTTATTAGCACCATCCGAAACAATATAGCAACCAAACTCACCTTTAGGATGTTCTATTGCGGCGTAAGCTTCACCTTCAGGTAAACAGAAACCTTCTGTGACTAATTTAAAGTGATGAATTAAGGATTCCATATCACCTTTGACACTATCACGCTTTGGCATCGTGACTTTATGATCATCTAAGCTGACATCACCGGGATTTTTACGCAACCAATCAATACACTGTTTGATAATTTGATTGGATTGGCGCATTTCTTCGATACGGACCAAATAGCGGTCATAACTATCGCCATTTGTACCGATAGGAATATCAAACTTAACGCGATCATAGGCTGCGTAGGGTTGCTTTTTGCGTAAATCCCACTCCACCCCTGAGCCACGTAGCATCGCACCTGTAAAACCTAACTGTTTGGCCCGTTCAGGAGAAACAACACCAATATCAACTAAACGCTGTTTCCAAATACGATTATCCGTTAATAGCGTTTCATACTCATCAACATAGTTGGGAAAACGCTGAGTGAAACTTTCTAAGAAATCTAAGAGTGAACCTTCACGATCACCGTTTAGGCGTTTAACATCAGCTGCGTTATTCCAGCGATTTTGTTCATACTTAGGCATCTCATCAGGTAAGTCACGATAGACACCACCGACGCGGTAGTAGCTGGCATGTAAACGCGCGCCTGAAACCGCTTCATAAACATCCATTAAGTCTTCACGCTCACGGAAGGCATATAGGAACATGGTCATTGCACCAACATCCAGTGCATGTGCGCCAATCCAGAGTAGATGATTTAAGATGCGAGTCACTTCATCAAACATGGTACGAATATATTGGGCTCGAATCGGAGCTTGAATACCCAGCATTTTCTCAATAGCGAGAATATAACCATGTTCATTACACATCATAGAAACATAATCGAGTCGATCCATGTAACCAATACTTTGGCTATAGATCTTCGATTCAGCTAACTTTTCTGTACCCCGATGTAATAAGCCGATATGTGGATCAGCACGTTGAATGACTTCGCCATCCATTTCGAGGATAAGCCGCAATACGCCATGTGCCGCAGGGTGGGCTGGACCAAAATTTAGGGTGAAATTACGAATTTCAGGCATTATTCACTCACCTCATCAGCGGCACTAAAACGTTGATCATCACGAATAATTCTTGGTGTTAATACACGCGGTTCAATCGTGACAGGTTCATATACAACCCGTTGTTTGTCTTCGTCATAACGCATTTCAACATGTCCGATTAAGGGGAAATCTTTACGGAAAGGATGACCTACAAAACCATAGTCAGTCAAAATACGACGTAAATCAGGATGATCGTTAAATAAGATTCCATAGAGATCAAAAGCTTCTCGTTCATACCAGTTGGCAGAACTCCATACATTGACTAATGTATCTACATTAGGGAAGTCATTATCTTCACAAAATGTGATTAGACGCAGACGTAAGTTATTTGGAATGGAAAGCAGGTGTACAACGACAGCGAAGCGTTTACCATCGTAGTCTACGCTTCCTGAGGTTCTGTCAAAGTCAAAACGGGCTGAACTATTTTCACTAACCCCTCGGGAAAAACTTTCTGTTTTAGTTTCCCACTCAACATCACCGTAGCCTAAATAATCTACACCACATAGATCAATCAATTGGTCAAAAGGAACGAGAGGATTATCGCGTAATTGTGCGGCGACATCTAAAAAATAGGTCGCCTTGACCTCAATGGTTAACTCATCAAAGGCAATTTTTGACCGCTGTATTTTTGCACCTAAGCGTTCATTCAGGTGTTGTTGTAATGCGCTTATTGTATTAATCATGCTGTCTCTACACGGGCAATCGTATTAGTGCGTTTAATTTTATTTTGCAGCTGAATAATGCCATATAGCAATGCCTCAGCCGTTGGCGGACAACCTGGTACGTAAATATCAACAGGAATTACACGATCACAGCCGCGCACGACAGCATAGGAATAATGGTAATAACCACCACCATTAGCACAAGAACCCATCGAAATAACCCAGCGTGGTTCTGCCATTTGATCATAAACTTTGCGAATTGCAGGTGCCATTTTATTGGTCAGTGTTCCTGCGACAATTAAGACATCGGATTGACGGGGACTCGGGCGAAACACAATACCAAAACGATCTAAGTCGTAACGGGCTGCCCCTGCCTGCATCATTTCTACTGCGCAACAAGCTAGACCAAAAGTCATTGGCCACATTGAGCCTGTTCGCGCCCAATTAATTAAACCATCTAATTTAGTTGTCATGAAGCCTTGCTTCATTTTTCCTTCTATTCCCATTCTAATGCTCCTTTTTTCCATTCATAAATAAAGCCCAGAATTAGAATTCCTAGAAAAATACCCATTGAAACCAAGCCAAATACACCAATTTTATCGAGGACAATTGCCCAAGGAAAAAGAAAGGCAATTTCAAGATCAAAAATAATAAACAATATGGCAACTAAGTAATATCGCACATCGAACTTGATGCGTGAATCTTCAAACGCTGCAAAGCCACACTCGAAAGGCGAATCTTTTTCTGGATAAGAGCGGTTGGGTCCCAATAGCAAACCTAGCACCAGTAGCACTGTTGCTAATACAAATCCAACTCCCAAAAAAACGAGTATTGGAAGATACGCTTCAAGCATAATTTATCTCCAGATCATAGTGATAAAATTAAGGTTAAGGTCAAAGATTGACTAAACCTTTGTTTTCTAGCCCCTAAAAAATTTGAGTACCGAATAAACACCTGCGTCAATATACATTGATTTGACCCCAAACCACAACCCTATCCAGTGGGATATAAAGAATATTTAAATCCTCCCATAAAAAAAATTAATGATAATTATTTATGTAAAAAATTAAGATAAAAATACATTAAAATAAACCTATATAAAAACTGGACTAAAAAGTTATCAAAGCGACTAAAATAATAAAATTTATCCTTTTATATCCTATACTTAAATTGGGTGTTTGGTAATATTAATTGCTTAATGTATACAATTTTTCTGAATGCTCATTTATTACATCAATATGTCAAATGAGAGGATATTTTATGGGCATTATGGAAGTTGTTATTATGTTAGCAATTGGTGCTGTAGCAGGTTGGTTAGCAGGAACATTAATGCGAGGCAGTGGTTTTGGATTGATTGGAGACATTATAATCGGTATCGTCGGGGCAGTCATTGGTACATTCATAGAGGGTGTGAGTACAAAAACTTCATTTAAAACCTAAAAAAATTCAATCAACGACTTGCATCTTTGTCAATGATTGCTAGTCTAAGTCGTAGGCAAAACTTAAACTATCTAAGTATACATTTTATGAAATATTGGCACTTTATCGCACCACTTGCATTTCTTTTTATTAGCTCTTGTAGCTCAAATAGCATTCCTGAAGCTGAGCCGAATACGCGTAGTCTTCCGCTGAGTAAAAGCCCGATACCTGCAAAAAATAGCATTAAAAGTCAAGCGACTCACCAAGAAAACCGCCCAACAGATAAGACTAAAAGTATTGATACAAACCACTCTCAGATCTATGTTAGCCAGTCTACAAAGAGTACCTTTGCAAAAGCGAATACCAGCTCACAAACAGGAAAAATAACACGCTTACCGACACAAGTATTATCTGCTTTACGTGCTCAAGGAATCAGTACAGCAGGGATAAGCGTCTATATTCAAGCGGTTAATAATCCTAATCCACTATTGACCTTCCAAGAAAACCGCTCTCGTAACCCTGCATCCGTCATGAAAGCGGTAACTAGCTATGCGGCTTTAGGTATTTTAGGCGCGGATTACCGTTGGCCAATTGAAGTCTATACAACAGGTTCTATCAGCGCGAATACGCTTCGAGGGGATTTAATTATTAAAGGTTATGGTTACCCTGACTTTAAACCTAAGGATTTACAACAAATACTGAGTGCGATTCGTAGTAAAGGTATTCGTAATATTGAAGGTAATTTAGTTTTTGATAATAGCTATTTTTCTGTTTTACGCCAAAATGCAGGGGCCTTCGATGGGCAGGCTTATAAGCCTTACAACGCTGTACCTGACGCTTTGCTATTCAATGAACGAGTGAGTTGTTTTGTTATACAACCGAAAGGTAAGCAAATTTCAGTATCATGTCCAACGCCTTCACGCAACGTTAAAATTATTAATAATATTCAAGCGAATAACCGCCCTTGCCGAGGAAGCAATGCCAGTCCTAGAATGCAGATCATTCCACAAGGACGTAGTGTTACCGTAAAGTTTACAGGGAGTTACTCGCGCCGTTGTGGACAAAGAAAATATTTTAAAGTGGTCTCTGACCCTGCCAATATGCTATTTGCGAGTATTTGGAGAACATGGGTAGGTAAAATGGGTGGATCAATCAAGGGAGGCTTTGCACAGCGTAAAGTACCGAGTCATGCTCAACTCTTGTATACTTATCACTCCAAACCTCTTCGTGATGTATTACCGACCATTAATAAGAAAAGCAATAATGTGATGGCACGACAGTTATTACTTTCTATTGCAGCGAAACAATACGGCGCATCGGGTACAACAGCTAAAGGCAAACAAGCAGTACGAGCATGGTTAAACAGCCGAGGCTTAAATTTTCCCGAGTTACAGATAGATAATGGTTCAGGTCTCAGTCGTACTGCAAAAATTAGTGCGCGCCATATGGGACAGTTATTAGTGGATGCATACCAAAGCCCTTATCGCAATGATTTTATTCGCTCTTTAGCTATTATGGGTGTAGATGGTACGTTAAAAAGACGCATGAAAAATACTGCTTTGAGAGGGCGTGGACAATTTAAAACAGGTTCATTAAAAGATGTCCGTGGTATCGCAGGTTATGTGCGTGCGCGTAATGGACAGACCTATGTTGTTTCTATTTTACATAATGACCCGAAAGCAAGAAGTCGTGGTCGAGCAACACATGATGAAGTCATTAAGTGGGTATATTCTCACTAGATGATCATAATTAAAATTTACTAAAGCAACGAAGAGGCTAAACAGCATGAATCAAATCAATAATATACTGGTAGCATTGAGCTTTGAAACGCCTGAACAGGCGGAAATCAATCACGCGCTAACATTAGCAAGACTGTATAACTCAAAGATCACCTTTCTCTCTGTTATTCCACCCCTATCGAGTAATGAACAATTAGAAATTTCAGCGATGTCCCCACAAGAGCGATTAGATAAAATCGTGCTTAATCGCAGAATTTCCTTAGAAAAATTATCACTTCAATATGATACCTACAATATTCATAATCATGTTGAAATTGGTAATCCTTGTGAAGTGATTGTGCAATATTCCAGTCAACATCAACATGATTTGATTATTATTGGTACACGACCTAACAAGACGCTAAAAGAAAAGTTATTTGGTAGTACGGCAACAGCGGTATTAAGAAGAGCCCCTATCCCCGTACTGGCTGTGCAGCCTGATCATCCACAGCAATATAAACGTATTATGGCGAGTGTTGATATTTCTCAGGACGCAGAAATTATCAATAATAAAGTGATTACCGAAGCATTAGCTCTGTCTGAAGCAGATGAAGGTGAACTCCATGCGCTCTCCATTATCCCTTCTAAAATGCCTGCACAAGATGGTCAAAACCCCAAAATGGAAGCTAAGAAAATCCTATCTGAAGTGTCACTGAAGCAAAATGTAGAGATACCTTTTCCACGTTTACATATTGGCACAGGAGATCCCGCGAGTACCATCGACTTTTCAGTTAAAAAACACGATATTGATTTATTAGTGATGGGAATGGCATCTCGAACAGGAATTATGGGTTTCTTTGTTGGAAATTTAGCAGAACGGGTTATTGCTAATGTAGATTGCTCGATTTTAATTGTTAAGCCTGATGGTTTTAGTGAGTAATATCAAGCATTAGTCATTTAGAAAGCAGCTAAAAATGAATAACCATAGAGTAACTATGGCTATCCATCAAAATTCAGCTTGCTTCATTTAAGTTACAAGCGGCTAAAGTATTTTTCATTAGCATTGCAACCGTCATCGGTCCAACCCCACCAGGAACAGGGGAAATCCATGTCGCCTTTTGTTTTGCTATGTCAAATTCCACATCACCTGCTAGTTTGCCGTTGTCCAAACGATTAATACCCACATCAATCACAGTTGCACCGTCTTTAATCCAGTCACCTTTAACTAAATTTACTTTGCCGACGGCGGCAATGACAATATCTGCTTTTGCAACTAACTCAGGGGTATTACGAGTAAAGCGATGACACACGGTTACAGTTGCACCCGCTAATAATAATTCCATCACCATTGGGCGACCAACGATATTCGATGCACCAACGATAACAGCATGGCGACCTTTATAAGTCTCTCCTGTAACATCCAATAAATGCATTATTCCATAGGGAGTACAAGGACGTAATACAGGATTTCTTAACATTAATTTACCAATATTAGTGGGATGAAAGCCATCAACATCTTTATTAGGGTGAATATGCTCAATCACAGCAGAAGCATCAATATGTTCAGGTAACGGGAGCTGAACTAAAATGCCATCAATATTATTATCTTCATTGAGTTGTTTAATCGTTTCTAAGAGCGCACTTTGTTCTGTATTAGCAGGTAGGTGATAGGAGCGTGATAAGAATCCTACTTCATCGCAGGCTTTTTGCTTATTATTTACATAAACTTGCGAAGCAGGATTATCACCAATTAAGATAACAGCTAAACCAGGACTGCGCTTTCCTGCTGCAATACGTTGTGTAACTTGTTTTTTAACTTCTACACGTACCTCAGCAGCAATTTTTTTTCCATCAATTATCTGGGCAGACATCGCGTTTATCCCCTTATTACAAACTAAAAGGCTTAAAGTCTCTCATAAATACTGAGTTGGTTTAAGATAAGATTAATTTTTTTAAATATTTTAGACCGAGTTTAAATTTTAATTATTAATTTAAATTGACTACTAAAAATATTTTTATATAAATTCAATTATTTATCATTAAATTGACCCTAATATCACTAATATTTTACCTTTCATAGCATAAAGAGCTTGACGCGCCTTTTTTTCGTGATATTATCCCCGCTCTCGTTAGTTCGAGACGTTTAAATTGATGTCGGGGTATAGCGCAGTCTGGTAGCGCGCCTGCTTTGGGTGCAGGATGTCGGGAGTTCGAATCTCTCTACCCCGACCAACAATTGAACTTGTATTATCAGTTGTTGCGTCTATAGCTCAGCTGGATAGAGCAACGGCCTTCTAAGCCGTAGGTCGCAGGTTCGAATCCTGCTGGACGCGCCATTTTTTAGAATAAAGTAGTTGGCAGCAGCAGTAAAATTTGATTTTCCAGTGGTGGGTGTAGCTCAGCTGGTAGAGCTCCGGATTGTGATTCCGGCGGTCGTGGGTTCAAGCCCCATCATCCACCCCACTTAAAAAGTTAAATTTAGAAAATATTCCGTATAATTCTCATAATTATACTTCAGCTTATTGATGAAAGCTGTATAATCCCGCTCTCTCTTAAAATGAGAGTAGTGACCACCGTGCGAGAGTGGTGAAATTGGTAGACACGCTGGATTTAGGTTCCAGTGCCGCAAGGCGTGAGAGTTCGAGTCTCTCCTTTCGCACCATTTATTTTTCCCCTATATTTAGAATTATTGAATCAAATGTCATAGCGAAACATGGCGTTTGTTATATTGAGGTTTGTTTCATGCAAGTTTCCGTTGAATCCACTGGCAACATCCAAAGAAAAATGACAATCGAAGTGCCAGCCGACCGTGCTGATCTAGAAGTTGATAAGCGTTTAAAAGAAATGCGTGGCAAAGTTCGTCTGGATGGTTTTCGTCCTGGTAAAGTCCCCCTTAGTGTTGTCAAAAAAATACATGGCAATGATGTCTATCGAGAAGTTGCAGGCGGTATTATTCAAGCCTCTTTCTATGAAGCAGCAACGCAAGAAGAACAGCGCGTTGTTGGTTTACCCAATATTGAAACAAAGATATTTCAATACGGAAAAGATATTGAATTCACTGCAAGCTTTGACGTATACCCTGATATTGAAATCGCAGCTTTAGAATCTCACACCGTTACGCGGGAATCTGCACAAGTTAATAATGCTGATATTGATAAAATGATTGAGACACTACGTAGTCAACAAACAACATGGATTGATGTTGAACGTGCTGCAAAAAATGGTGACTCATTGACAATTGATTTTAGTGGTCTTATTGAGGGCGAAAGCTTCGATGGTGGCACAGCAAAAGATGTAAAAATTGAGCTAGGCAGCGGTCGTATGTTAGCAGACTTTGAAACAGCATTAGTCGGTATGTCTATCGGTGAAGAAAAAACTACGGATGTTACCTTCCCTGATGATTATCAAACAGAAAAGCTACAAGGTAAAACAGCCCAATTTACACAGACAGTTAAAAAGATTCAAGCAGCCGATAAACCCGAATTAGATGCAGATTTTATTAAAAAGTTTGGTATTGAGTCAGGCGAAGTTGATGCACTGCGTGAAACTATCAATGAAAATATGCAGCGTGAACTTGCTAGTGCTATCCAAAACAAATTAAAAATTCAGGTCATGGATACCTTGGCAAATGCACATGACTTTGACATCCCGACTAGCTTAGTGACTGAAGAAATTAAGCACGTACGTGAAGAAATGCAACAAGAAATGCAGCAAGGTGGCACGACACAACAAAACCTTGATCTTAGTACTTTACCTGATGATCTCTTTCAAGAAAAAGCCGAAAAGCGCGTCAAGCTAGGCTTATTGGTAGGTGAAATTATTCGTCAAAAAGACATCAAAAAAGATGATGCTAAAGTTGAAGCTAAATTAGAAGAACTAGCATCAACCTATGAAGATCCTAAAGCCTTAGTTGACTATTATCGTAGTAATCAGCAAGCTATGCAAAGAATTGAAGCCGCTGTAATGGAAGATTTAATTGTAGATTGGGCATCAGCACAAATGACTGTAGAAGAAGCAGAAAGTAATTTTGATAGCATCATGAATAGACAGTCTGCCGCTGCTTAAACAAGCCTAACAATAATAATATAATAGAGAATCTACTATGCAAAATACAACCATAGACACCGTGTCCAATCTCGTTCCGATGGTCGTGGAGCAAACTTCACGAGGAGAACGCTCTTATGATATCTACTCACGTTTACTAAAAGAGCGGGTGATCTTTTGTGTTGGGCAAGTCGAAGACCATATGGCTAACTTAATCGTTGCCCAATTGTTATTTTTAGAATCTGAAAATCCTGATAAAGACATTCATCTTTATATTAATTCCCCCGGTGGTGTGGTTACTGCAGGAATGGCGATTTACGATACCATGCAGTTTATTAAACCTGATGTGAGTACTTTGTGTATTGGTCAAGCAGCCAGTATGGGCGCAATTTTACTGGCAGGTGGAACTGAAGGTAAACGTCATAGTTTGCAACATTCGCGAGTGATGATTCATCAGCCTTTAGGAGGGTTTCAGGGACAAGCGACCGATATTGAAATTCATGCCAAAGAAATATTAAAGACACGCGCAGAATTAAATAAGGTATTGGCTCTACACAGTGGGCAAGACCTTGAACAGATTGAACGTGATACTGATCGAGACAACTTTATGACCGCTGAAGAAGCTAAAAATTATGGCTTAATCGATACTGTATTAAGTAGCCGTAATACTTAATATCTATCATTAGAAAAAACAAAAACAGCCCGCTTTGTCGGGCTATTTTTGTTTTTGACCCTGTAAACAGTCAACAGACACAAAGGGTTTTAACTCAGAAAATAGTATAAATAAGAACACTATAACTTAAGCGGAAATTAACCACTTATTTTTTAGGATTGAATATTTTTAACAAATACGGCATGGTATAAGGTCGTAGAGTAACAATGCTTTATGAGTATGAAACTGTAAAAAGCACTAGAAACATGAGGTTTTGAATGAGTACAAATGACAAGGGTGATAAAAAAGGTGGGAAACTACTCTACTGCTCCTTTTGTGGAAAAAGTCAGCATGAAGTTCGTAAATTAATTGCTGGTCCTTCTGTTTATGTATGCGATGAGTGCGTTGATTTATGCAATGAAATTATTCGTGACGAATTGGAAGGTGTAAAAGATGAAGATAAAAAAACAGATCTGCCTAAGCCCCGTGAAATTAATGATCTATTAAATGACTATGTAATTGGTCAAGATGAGGCTAAAAAAGTACTCGCCGTTGCTGTTTATAATCACTATAAACGCCTCGAAAGTAACAATAGCAGTAAAGATGATGTTGAACTATCTAAAAGTAATATTATGCTATTGGGTCCAACAGGCAGTGGTAAAACATTACTAGCAGAAACCTTAGCACGTATCTTAGATGTTCCCTTTAGTATTGCTGATGCTACGACATTGACCGAAGCAGGTTATGTCGGTGAGGATGTTGAAAATATTATTCAAAAGCTTTTACAGCGTTGTGACTATGATGTTGAGAAAGCACAAACAGGTATTATCTATGTGGATGAGATCGATAAAATCTCACGCAAAGGTGATAATGTTTCAATTACCCGAGATGTCTCAGGGGAAGGTGTTCAACAAGCTTTACTCAAATTAATTGAGGGAACGGTTGCATCCATTCCACCCCAAGGGGGCAGAAAACACCCACAACAAGAATATTTACAAGTCGATACTAAGAATATTCTCTTTATTGTGGGTGGTGCTTTTGCAGGTATGGAAAAGATTATTCAAAATCGTACTGAAAAAAGTGGTATTGGTTTTGGCGCAGATGTTAAAGCTAAAGATGAGACTCAGAACTTTGGTGAAGTCATCAAAGATATTGAAGCCGATGATCTGGTTAAATACGGTTTAATTCCTGAATTTGTCGGTCGTCTTCCTGTGGTTGCTACCTTAGAAGAATTAGATGAACATGCTTTGGTGCGTATTTTAACTGAACCTAAAAATGCCATTATTAAGCAATATGAAAAGCTATTTTCTATGGAAGGGGCAGAGCTTGAGTTTAGGCAAGATGGTTTAACCGCAATTGCAGCAAAATCTAAGCAACGTAAAACAGGTGCGCGGGGTTTACGTACCATTATGGAAAATGTCTTATTGAATACCATGTATGACTTGCCTTCAGAGGAAGAAGTTAGCAAAGTGGTGATTGATGAAGCCGTTGTTAATGGTGAATGTGAACCTTATCGAATTTATGAAAATCCCCCCGTCGCTTTAGCAACAGGAACAGATTAAAACAGGTTTATTATGTCTTGAAAAGTTAGCGACAATCCCCATTCTCAGTTTATCAGTATCAATCTAATAAGAGGCTATCGATGTCAACAGAAGCAGAACAGTTTGGTGAAATTATGAATATCCCTGTATTGCCGCTACGTGATGTAGTGGTATATCCACGGATGGTAATCCCTCTTTTTGTGGGTCGAAAGAAATCGATTGCTGCCTTAGATGCGGCTATGCAAAAGGGCAAACAAGTCTTATTAGTTGCACAAAAAAATGCAGAGGTTGATACACCTGAGAAAAAGGATATTTATGAATTTGGTACACTGGCAAATATTCTACAACTTTTAAAATTGCCTGATGGCACCTTAAAAGTTTTAGTTGAAGGAGTCGATCGTGTTGTGGTACATGCGTTGCATAACCATGATGATGAATATCAAATAGCTGATATAGAAATTCAACATTCTATTAATGAGATGAAGCCTCGTAAAGAACGAGCTTTATCGCAGTCACTCAATGGCTTATTTGAGCAGTACGTTAAACTCAATAAAAAAGTCCCTCCTGAAATTCTTTCCTCTTTATCAGGTATTGAAAGTGCTAGCCGTTTAAGTGATACCATTGTGGCGCACTTAGGGCTAAAATTATCGGAAAAACAAAAAGTTCTCGCCATTTTAGATGTAGAAGAACGCTTATCTTATCTCATGGAAGTGATTGAAGGTGAGATTGATTTACTGCAAGTTGAACAGAAAATTCGCAGTCGAGTCAAACAGCAAATGGATCGCAGTCAACGCGAATACTATTTGAATGAACAAATGAAAGCGATTCAAAAAGAGCTGGGTGATAGTGAAGAATCATCCAGTGAAACCGATGAATTAGCTGAAAAAATTAAGAAAGCAGGTCTCCCCAAAGAAGCGCAAGAAAAGGCAGATTCTGAACTTAAGAAACTTAAAATGATGTCTCCGATGTCTGCTGAGGCAACCGTGGTACGTAATTACCTTGATTGCCTCATTGGTGTCCCTTGGAAAAAGAAATCACGGGTTTCTTCTGATTTATCCAAAGCACAGAAAATCTTAGATGATGATCATTATGGTTTAGATAAAATCAAAGAACGAATTTTAGAATATCTTGCGGTACAACAACGGGTTAAAAAACTCAAAGGACCGATTATGTGTCTTGTTGGACCTCCAGGTGTCGGTAAAACCTCTTTAGGTCAGTCAATCGCACGAGCAACAGGGCGTAAATTTACCCGTATGGCGCTAGGCGGGGTTAGAGATGAATCTGAAATTCGGGGACATCGTCGTACTTATATTGGTTCACTTCCAGGAAAAATCATTCAAAACTTAAGTCGGGTTGCGACACGTAACCCTTTATTTTTATTGGATGAAATCGATAAAATGGCAATGGACTTTCGCGGTGATCCTGCCTCAGCGATGCTTGAAGTGCTTGATCCAGAACAAAATAGTAGCTTTGCTGATCATTATTTAGAAGTTGATTTTGACCTTTCTGACGTTATGTTTGTTGCAACCTCCAATACGCTAAATATTCCCGGACCATTACTTGATCGTATGGAAGTGATTCATATTCCCGGTTATACCGAAGATGAAAAATGGAATATTGCTAAAAACTATTTAACCCCGAAACAATTTAAAAACAATGGTATTAAACGCGGTGAATTAACGATTAGTGAATCCGCTATTCGAGGCATTATTCGTCACTATACGCGAGAAGCAGGGGTACGAAATTTAGAGCGTGAAATCTCTAAAATTTGCCGTAAAGTGGTTAAAGAACATCTTTTAAATACTAAGAAAAAGAAATCTGCAATAAGTATTAAAAACCTTAAAAAGTACTTAGGTGTACAACGTTTTGATTATGGTAAAGCGGATAAAGAAAATCGAGTGGGTCAAGTCACAGGTTTAGCTTGGACTTCTGTTGGAGGTGAATTACTAACCATTGAAAGTGTCACTTTACCAGGGAATGGCACCATCAAAAGTACAGGTCAATTAGGCGACGTGATGAAAGAATCCATTGCGGCGGCTGAAACTGTGGTTAAAAGTCGAGCTATTTCTTTAGGTCTAAGACGAAGTTACTTAAAGAAACACAATGTACATATTCATGTTCCTGAAGGTGCAACCCCTAAAGATGGCCCTAGCGCAGGGGTTGGCATGGTAACAGCGATTGTTTCTTCAATGACCAATATTCCTGTACGGGCTAATGTAGCGATGACAGGTGAAATTACCCTACGCGGTGAAGTCCTTCCAATTGGTGGATTAAAAGAGAAATTACTGGCTGCCCATCGTGGTGGTATTACCGATGTATTGATTCCACATGAGAACAAAAAAGACCTTGAAGAAATTCCTAAAAATATCAGTAATGGTCTTAATATTACGCCCGTAAAATGGATTGATGAAGTGCTTAATCTAGCCTTAGAAAGTATGCCTGAAGCATTATCTGAAAAAGAAGATAAGCCTCAATCACAAACGATTAAAGCAGAAGATAGCTCTGAAGTTCGCGCTCACTAAATATAACTGGAAGAAAAATCATGTTTACCAATAAAGAAGGTCAAAACGTACCCGAGGTAACGTTTCATACTTACCGTGATAACCAATGGGTCGATGTCACGAGTAAAGCGTTATTCAGCAATAAAACAGTGATTGTATTCTCATTACCGGGAGCTTACACACCGACCTGCTCTTCTGCACATGTCCCGCGTTTTAATCAGTTACACGCCACATTACTTAATAATGGCGTTGATGAAATTGTTTGTATGTCGGTTAATGATACTTTTGTCATGAACCAGTGGGCGAAAGATCAAAGCGCAGATAAATTAACCTTTATCCCTGATGGTAATGGCGAATTTACTGATGCAATGGGACTCTTGGTTGATAAAGACGACTTAGGCTTTGGTAAACGTTCTTGGCGCTATTCGATGTTAGTCAAGAATGGGGTGATTGATAAAATGTTTATTGAACCCAATGAACCGGGTGACCCCTTTGAAGTTTCTGATGCCGATACGATGCTAAGCTACATTGCACCGAATGCGAAGCCACCGATCAATGCGACTATTTTTAGTCGTCAAGGTTGTCCTTACTGTGCTAATGCTAAAGCACTATTAACCAAAAAAGGGATTGAGTATGAAGAATTAGTACTCGGACGTGATTATACCGATGTGTCATTACGGGCTTTATCAGGGACTAGCTCTGTCCCACAAATATTTATCGATGGTGACCATGTCGGTGGTTCAAGTGATTTAGTTGAGTGGTTTGAATAGCGGTTATTAATTGATGTTACGCAGTAACGGATATTTATACTAAAATATTGAAATATAAATAAACCTGATATTTTTGATTTAATACGCTGATTATCTAATCACATCCTTCAGCTACACCTTTTTAAAAAATATTTATCGTTTCTTAAATAGGGGCGGGTATTTTCTGTTACCCGTCATTTTAGAGTTTAGCAATAAACTTTTTTAGATGTTCAAAATCATTCACCACCTCCATCTCAAGCAGTGTACAAAGCTTATCTTCATAACGTGTTCTGAGTGCTTGATGATGAGCTGTTGCTTGATGCGTGTTCCAAATATTACTGTCAGGGGTTTCAATAGCAAGAAAGATTTTTTCGCGTAGTAATTTAGCCGCATGAATATAACACCCCCTATTACTGCTTTTATCTTCACGTCCACCGAGATATAAGTCGAGGAAACGCAATCTTCATTAATTGATACGCAAAATCGATCCAACTTTTTAGAGAATAACCACTTATGAAATCCCAGAATATATTCGCTGCAATCACTCTCGTCCTATTATTGGTCGTAAATTCAGAAATCATTGCACAACATACCATTATTAGTCATGATCCGATTAATGTGACTGTAGATCCTAATGTTATAACGATTAATAATGCTAAATTACACTCTTGCTTAGTGGATCAATTCGGTCATACCCCTTCTCAAACTGAATTACAAACCTTACAAACCTTTACGTGTAAAGATAGACAATTGCAAGACAGTGATATTGGTGAATTAAATCAATTAACGCAATTAACAGCCCTTTTGCTCAGTAATAATCAAGTCAGCGATATCAGTCTACTCGCCGCGTTGACGCAATTAAAAGTCCTTTTGCTCAGTAATAATCAAGTCAGCGATATCAGTCCGCTCACCGCGTTGACGCAATTAAAAGTCCTTTTGCTTAGTGATAATCCAGTCAGAGATATCAGTCCGCTCACCGCGTTGACACAATTAGCACGCCTTCATCTTTCTAATACTCAAGTAAGTGACATCAGTCCGCTCACCGCGTTGATACAATTAACAAGCCTTGATTTTAATGATAATCAAGTCAACGATATCAGTCCGTTCGCCGCGTTGACGCAATTAACAAGCCTTTCGCTTGATGGTAATCCAATCAGCGATATCAGTCCGCTCGACGCGTTGACGCAATTAACAAGCCTTTCGCTTGATGGTAATCCAATCAGCGATATCAGTCCGCTCGACGCGTTGACGCAATTAGAAATCCTTTCGCTTGATGATAATCCAATCAGCGATATCAGTCCGCTCGCCGCGTTGACGCAATTAACAACCCTTTGGCTTAATAATAATCAAATCAGCGATATTAGTCCGCTCGCCGCGTTGACGCAATTAACAACCCTTTGGCTTAATAATAATCAAATCAGCGATATTAGCCCGCTCGACGTGTTGACGCAATTAACAAACCTTTCGCTTGATGATAATCCAATCAGCGATATCAGTCCGCTCGCCGCGTTGACACAATTAGAAATCCTTTCGCTTGATGATAATCCAATCAGCGATATCAGT
>WFRR01000108.1 GCA_015486375.1 Thiotrichaceae bacterium | reverse complement strand
TTTGTAATCCAAATCAGATGGACTTTTAGATCATATACTGTATGTGAACCTTTTCGATATTTTCTCATTCACTTGACACCTAAAACCACAGTGTACTAAAAGTCTTGCACTAAAGTGCATAGTTTTGACTATCGCATCGAGACAATAAAACAAGTAGAGAGAATACCTAATTTAATTTTTGACATATTTCGTCGTTATCCTTAATTTCAGATAATTATTATTTATAGTGATCTATTGAATAAATAAATCAGACCTAAAGTTAATGATAGGAATATTAATCAAAATTATCAAGTAAAAGCATAAGTAGAGTATGTATTGCCGCTTATAAGTTTAAATAGTGACTAGCTATTAATAAAAACTATTATTTGTGGAAATATTGTGTTTTTAAACTAAGCTACTACACTGATAGTATCGAAAGAATGAGAGAAAACTGATCATGACCTCAACTGTACAATATAAGTCTTGTTATTTTGTAAAAAATGATAGCGATAAAAAAAACAAACAACTGGCATTTAAGTTATTAATCAATAGTATTTCACTGTTAATTATATCGATGATTTTTTCGACCACCTTGTTACATGCTGCCGATGAACCTCTTAAACCCTTAGAAGCTCCTCAAGACCTTAATGAAGATAAAATAAAATTAGGTAAGCGTCTTTTTCATGATGTGCGTTTATCCAAAGATGATTCAATTTCTTGTGCAAGTTGTCATAACCTTGCTTCAGGCGGGACTGACAATAAAGTGGTTTCTACGGGTATTGATGCGAAACAAGGCACTATTAATTCCCCGACAGTTTTCAATAGTGGTTTATTGTTTCGACAATTCTGGGATGGACATGCTGAATCACTTGAAGATCAAATTGATGGTCCTGTACAAAATTCAGTAGAAATGGGTTCGTTATGGCCAGAAGTGATTGTAAAACTGCATAAAGATGACACTTACCCTGATGAATTCAGAGCGATTTATAAAGATGAAAAAGAAATAATTAGTCGTGAAACCATTAAGGATGCTATTGCTGAATTTGAACGCTCATTAGTTACCATTAACTCCCCTTTCGACCGCTATCTGAAAGGGGAAGAAAATGCTATTGATGCACAAGCAAAAGAAGGTTATAAACTTTTTAAAAAATATGGTTGTGCTTCTTGTCATCAAGGTGCCAATGTTGGTGGCAATATGTATCAAGTTTTTGGTGTGATTGACTCCTACTTTGAGCAGCGGGGTAATATTAAAAAGGCCGATAAAGGGCGTTTTAATGTCACTGCGAATCAAGAGGATATGCATAGCTTTAAAGTGCCTTCATTGCGTTTAGTCGCATTAACTGCACCTTATTTACATGATGGACAAGCTAAAACGCTACGAGAGGCGGTAGATATTATGTTTAAACATCAGCTTGGACGTAAAGCCCCCGATAAAGATAAAGAGGCCATTATACATTTTCTTAAAACACTGGTTGGTGAACACCCAGAACTAAAAAAAGAGGTTAACTAATGCGTTTACAAGCAAGTTTTAATATTGCGAATACCATTGCAATCCTATTGGGCTTATTAGCCATCAATGCCATTCTCGGTTCATATTATTTTATCAATCAGTCGAGTGAATCCACCTTTGAAAAGAATATGGGTAGATTTAACAGCCTACAACACTTAGATCAACAATGGAGTGTGGCTATTTTAGAAACGCGTAGCTATACCCTACAAGATTTTGACCAGTTAGCTAACTATATAATCAAAATACGTAAAGAATTAACTATTCTTGATCAATACGGAATGCTAGATAACAATCAAGTGGGTGCAAGAACGGTTAATCAATACCAAATTTATAAAAACTCGCTTGAAATTAAAAATGAATCAGTTGAGCATTACAAATCACAACAAGCGATTCTACGCAATGCAGTGCGTTACTTACCCACTGTTCGCACCGAGTTGCAGTCAGTACTTTCAGAAACAGGTAAACAACAACGTCAAGACATTAATGAATTAGTGAATTCAGCCAATTTATTAATCAAGCAATATTTACTCTCCTCAGTAGAGAATGATGCCAATAAAGCGAAACAAAAGTTAACTTTATTAGAACAAAAAGCCAGTAGTGAACCTATCCGTATCAAGAAAAAGATAGAACGTTACTTAACCCATGTTAATATTATTATTCAATATAATCCACAAGTTATACAGACACTAGAAACGGCGATGTCAATCAATATTGGTGAACTTTCAAACAATGTGGTGCATGAATATACTTTATTCCAATATGAAGTTAAAGAATATATTCAGCAGCTACAGCAAGTCATGCTGATTGCAAGTATCTTATTGTTAATGATTGTTTTCTGGTTCTTACGTCGTTTAATGAAAAGCCGAACAGAGACAATTGTGGCTGATGAAGAAAATCAAGAAACGCATGAGCAATTATTACAAGCTGAAGTACAAATGGGGCAAGTCAATAAAAATATGTTGCAAATTGAGCGACGTGCCGCATCGGGTCAATTGGCGCTTGGAACATTTAAACAGTTGCAAAATATTACACCACAATTTTCTCAAGATATGCACTTTCTGCAACAAATGCAAATGGATGAAACACTATCATCCTATCAAGATGGCTTAGGAGAAAGCATTACTAATATTAATATATTATTGGAAAATATTGATGAGCTAGCTAATTTAATTAGCTCACAGAATAATCGAGATAAGAAAACGCTGTTTGACTTTAATATTGTCATTAAGAAAGCGTTAGGTGTGGTCTCTTTTGAAGTGGGTGAAGTCGTAACATTTACGGAACAAATCGGCGATATTCCAAAAATACAAGCCAGTCCCGTTGATATATTCCAAATTGCTCTAAAACTTTTCCGTCAAGCGGCTAAAGTTGCACAAAGAGATCATCAAGATATTTTTCTTAAAACATGGGCAAGAGATGAAGCCATACATATGTATATCACACCGACTGCGTACTATGACTTAGAAACGTTATATGCAAGTGATGACTTTGCCACCCTGCAAGAATTGATTGCCCAAAGCCAAAGTACACTTAAATTAACCGCAAAAGAAAAGAATAAAAACGGTATGTTTTGGTTTTCTTTGCCGTATAAATAAATTGTTAATATCTTAATTTAAAAAGGAAAACCACGACCAGAAGGCGGTAATCCACCCCCGCCTTGTCCCATTCCACCGAGCATTCCGCCGCCACCGCCCATCGTACGCATCATTTTACGCATACCCCCTTTGGAAAATTT
Organism: Thiotrichaceae bacterium; assembly: GCA_015486375.1. Taxonomy (GTDB): domain Bacteria; phylum Pseudomonadota; class Gammaproteobacteria; order Thiotrichales; family Thiotrichaceae; genus S015-18. Next base: position 15,361 of record WFRR01000108.1, on the reverse strand, counting down.
CTTCATCATTTTACTCATTTGCTTGTGTTGTTTGAGTAAACGATTGACATCTTGTATCTGCAAGCCACAACCATTGGCAATACGCCGCTTGCGTGAACCTTTAATAATGGCAGGAAAACGACGTTCTTGTGGAGTCATGGAATTAATTACCGCAACCATACGACGCACTTGCTTTTCAGCATCATCGCTTTTAATGGCTTGGGTCATTTTTCCCATTCCTGGCATTTTATCCATTAAGCCAGACATGCCGCCCATATTTTGCATTTGCAACATTTGTTCGCGTAAATCTTCTAAATCAAAGCCCTTGCCTCGATTGAGTTTCTTGGCTAAACGTTGGGCTTTTTTATGATCGACATTTTGCTGGGCTTCTTCAACTAAACCTAGAATATCGCCCATCCCTAAAATACGGGATGCCATACGCTCAGGATGGAACGCTTCTAAAGCCGAAATCTTTTCGCCAACACCGATAAATTTAATCGGCTTTCCTGTGATATGACGGACGGATAAGGTTGCACCACCTCGGGCATCACCATCCGCTTTGGTTAAAATAACTCCTGTTAATGGCAAGCTATCATTAAATGCTTTAGCCGTATTCGCGGCATCTTGCCCTGTCATAGCATCAACAATAAATAAAGTTTCAACAGGCGTTGCAGCTTTGTGAATATCTTGAATTTCTCGCATCATGTTGGCATCGACATGCAAACGACCTGCGGTATCAATAATTAATACATCAGCGTAGGATTTTTTTGCCTCTTTTAAAGCAAGTTTTGCGATTTTTGCAGGCTTGTATTTAGGGTTGCTAGGAATAAAAGTCGCATTAGCTTGACCTGCAATGGTTTCTAGCTGTTGTATTGCAGCAGGACGATAGACATCACAACTAACCACAGAAACGGTTTTCTTTTCACGTTCGATTAAAAATTTAGCTAATTTACCTACCGTGGTAGTTTTACCTGCACCTTGTAAACCTGCCATTAAAATGACCGCAGGGGGTTGAGCATTGAGATTTAAGCTTTCATTCGCCTGTCCCATAATGTCAACTAATTCATCATCCACTACTTTGACTAAGGCTTGTCCCGGACTAATACTCTTTATAACCTCTTGACCGACCGCCCGTTTACGAATGCGCTTAATCAGCTCTCTAACGACAGGCAATGCAACATCAGCTTCTAGTAATGCCATACGCACTTGACGTAAAGAATCTTTAATATTGTCATCGGTCAAGCGAGCCTGTCCGCGTAATTTTTTTACCGTACCTGAAAGTCGATCACTTAAATTTTCAAACATATTTTTTCGTTTTTCCTTAGCCACTTGTTATAACATAGGCATTGTGATTTATTACTGGAAAAGAAGCTAATCAAAAATGATAACAACTCTAAACATTTTAGCAATTATTACGTATTTAATGACATGGGTGCTAATTGTTGTCCGTGTCAGAGGTCAATTGAATCAATACCGAGATAAATGTCGAGTTTATCTGAAAATAACATGGTCATTAGCACTGTTATTACAAGGTTGTAGTCTCTATATTCCGCTGTTGCAATCAGGCAGCTTAAACCTTGATTTAATTTCTGCACTTTCACAGGTGCTTTGGTTACTTTCCTTACTCATTTTTTACACCACTTTCCGTTATAAAATTGAAACACTCGCATTATTTGTCATACCAATGGTCATACTGGGTATTGTATTGCGATTTTCCTCAGTAGACTGGAATATGACTCCTTTATCAGGTGGGATGAGTATCCATATTTTCACCTCTTTATTTGCCTATAGTGTCTTATTTTTTGCAAGTATCCAAGCGGCACTGCTCTCTTATCAGCATCATCAATTACATCGACATCAGACCTTAGGCTTGATGCGTACTTTACCGCCCTTACAAGAAATGGAAGCGTTGCTATTCCAATTGATTAATATTGGCGTAGTGTTATTGAGTATGGCGTTATTAAGTGGATTTTTCTACTTAGATAATCTATTTGAACAAGATGTTGCCCATAAGACCATTCTATCGGTGATTGCATGGCTGCTATTTGCTTCTTTACTATTTAAGCGTTATCGCTATGGTTGTCGTAGTAAGCTCGCGACCCGTTGGACATTATTTGCCTCAGCATTTTTATTCTTAGCCTATTTTGGCAGTAAATTTGTATTTGAGTATATTTTGCATTAATTATGGATGTTGACTTATCACTAGGCACACTATTTTTTATTCTGCTGATCCTATTACTATTATCAGCTTTTTTTTCTAGCTCCGAAACAGCCTTAATGGCAATCGATCGTTATCGTCTTAAGCACCTTGCGGATAACGATAATCAGGGTGCAAAGTTGGCACAGAAATTATTGGAACAACCTGATCGTTTAATCAGTTTGATTCTTTTAGGCAATAACTTTGTTAATATTTTAATTACCCAAATTGCCTCAATTATCGGGTACAAAATCTCAGGGGATGTTGGGGTTGCGGTGGCGACAGGGGTGTTAACCTTTGTATTACTTATCTTTGCTGAAGTCATGCCAAAGACACTTGCCGTGCTAAAGCCTGAACGGATTGCTTTTCCTGCTTCCTTTGTGTACACCTACTTGATGAGGTTACTCGGACCGCTCGTATGGTCGATTAATATTTTCTCAAACTTACTATTACGTTTATTGCGACAAGACCCACAATCGGCTAAAACTACCCTAATGGGCTATGAAGAACTTAAGAGTATTGTTTCATCAGGTGCTGATATTCGAAAACGCCATCAGGATATGTTGTTAAGTGTATTGAGTTTAAACAGTGCGACCGTAGAAGATATTATGATTCCGCGCTCTGAAATGATTGGGGTTGATTTAAATGATGATTGGAATGAGATAGAAGAACATGTCTTACGCAGTCCATTTACGCGTTTATTGGTCTATCGAGGTAGCTTAGATAATGTACTCGGCTTTGTACATTTACGTAATTTATTGGCTATTTTTAGGGAAAGTAAGCTAAATCTAGATCGTTTAGAACAGGCGATTCGACCCACTTTTTTCACACTGGAATTTACTAGCCTTGCTCAACAGCTTGTCAATTTTCAACAAGAAAAACACCGTATTGCTTTGGTCGTAGATGAGTATGGTGAAATCCTCGGCTTAGTCACATTAGAAGATATTTTAGAAGAAATTGTCGGTGATTTTTCGACTGCACCTGCGAGTCAAAATAAGTTAATTCATATTAATGGTGACAGCGAGGCATGGATGGATGGCTCAATTCATGTCCGTGAAGTCAATAAGCAGTTAGGGATAAAGCTACCAATGAATCAAGGCAAAACCATGAATGGTCTTATCCTTGAACACTTGGAAGATATACCTGTCTCGAAATTATCAATTATGATCAGTGGTTATCCAATTGAAATCTGTAAGACGAAAAATAATGCCGTTAAAACCTTATTGATAAAATTGGATCAATATCCTAAGAATAGTGTTTGAATTATCACAAATAGAACAAATATCTTTATAATTTAAGATTATTACAAATATGTACGGGGTTATTTATAAATGACAATGACTATGAATCAACACTTTCCAATTGAGAAATTGTTACAGACCGTTCCAATAGCACAAATTAACCACATTACAGATAATACGGTTTATACACTATTGGAAAAATTTAATTTATGTGGAAGTATTAAAGTAAAGCCTGTTTATTGGATGCTTAAAAAGGCATGTGAACGTGGCACATTACGCGATGGTAAAGTTATTTTAGAAGCTTCAAGCGGCAATACAGCGATTTCCCTTGCTTATATGGGGGGTATTTTTAATTTCCCTGTTAGTTTAATTGTGCCAAGTGATACAGGTAGTTGCAAAAAGAAACTAATGGTCTCTTATGGCGCAGAGTTAATAGAAGTGGATGGGGTTACAGATGATTGTATTGATTTAAGAAACAATATGGCAGAAAAAGATCCTGATAAATACTTTATACCTGATCAATTTAATAATGAAGATAATATGGATGCCCATTATAATTTAACTGCACCTTATATTATTGACAAATTAGGAGAAGTTGATTTCTTTGTAGGGGGGCTAGGTACCACGGGAACACTATTAGGGGTTGGAAAATATTTAAAAGAACACTTCCCTAATACGAAAATTATCGGTATTAACCCATTAGATCGGGTCGAAGGCATTAAGAACTATAATAATGTGCGTAATATCGGAAAATTTTATAAAGATTATAACTATCTCATTGATGAAGTGATTGATGTTAATTTTAAAGAAGATGTTATCCCAGGTCTGAATGAGTACCTTGCAGAAGGCTATTTAAATGGTATTTCATCTGCGGCTATCTTATCAGGCACTAAGAAGTATTTAAAAGATAAAAAAGGCTTAAAAGGAGTGATTGTTGCACCTGATGGGGGGGATTATTATTTCTCTGAAATTTTCCCTTTTCTTGACCCTGCTAATATTAAAGGGTGTCAATAGTTATTCCTACAATCGCCTGTTCTTATTTGAGAACAGGTTAGATTGAAACACTATTTAGATTAAGTAATCATAAATTTAGTTATGACCACTGATTTTAGCATGTAAAGGTTTAGTTTCTTTAAATAAAGTAATCTGTTCATCACTGGCTTTAGTTTGATATTTTTCTTTCCACTCAGCCAGTGGCATTGCATAAATATATTCTAATGCTTGTTCATAAGTAAGCTCTTGCTCTAACTCTTTACCTGCACTCATATACCACTTACTTAAGCAATTACGACAAAAGCCTGCAAGATTCATAATATCGATGTTTTGTACATCCGTACGCGCTTGTAAGTGAGTAATCAAACTTCGAAATGCGGCGGCTTCCATTTGCACCTGTATATCTTTATCAATCATTACTTTTCCTATCCACTATTAATGAACCTATTGTACGGTGTGGATTTGGGTAAGTCTTATAAAGTTTTAGTTATGTTTAGGTTGATAACCATCCGTTAAAGTTTGCATAAATACAACAATATCCAATACTTCCTGCTCTGTTAGCTTTAAATCTCCCAATTCTTCAGTATTAATATTTTCGGCAATTTCAGGTTTATTACTGTATCCAATTGCTCCTTTAACATCGCGGCTATTATAAAAATCTACGACTTCTTTGAGGCTGCTAAAAACTCCATTATGTCCATAAGGAGGCGTAATCGCGACATTACGTAAACTCGGTACGCGAAATTTACCGACTTGTTCAGCCAGTTTACTGCGCTTAACTGCCTTATTTTCACCACTACCTAAACCCTTATCTGCAAAGTTTACACCCTCTGAATTAAATTTCTTGTCTATATAGTTGAATGGGTTGTTAGGATTAGCAGGAGCTCCTAAGTTATCATAAGTAAAATCTGTAAATAGAATTTGTCCTTGTTCGACTTCAACAGGATGACAAGCAGCACAATTGCCTTTATCTTCCGCTTTAAAGAGTTCAAAACCCCGCGTTTCTTGTGGGGTAAACTGCGTCTTCTTAGCTTGTACATAGTCAAATTTAGAGTTAAAGGGCGCAAATATATCCGTTCTTTCAAAAGCAGCAATTGCATTGGCAATATGATCGACCGCTTTTTTAGGATCATCTAAAGCTTTATCACCATAAACTTGTTTGAATAAACCTGCATACGCTGAGGCACGTACTTTCCTAATTAGCGTAATTTCATTGGGGTTATTCATTTCTAGCTCATTAAAAAAAGGCTTTTTCGCTTGATCTTCTAAACTAGATTCCCGTCCATCTAAAAATTGTCCACCGATATAGAGCTGTTCTTCTTTATCATAATGAAATTCGGGGGTAAAACGGGCGTAGGTGGTCATTGGGGTATTTCTAGAACCAAATCGATCAGGATTAACCCCTCGTGATGTGGCTTCGGCTTGATCAGGATCAGCTGAACCTGCACCAAAAGAATGACAACTTACACACGCCTGTCCTGCAGGTTCTGATAAGTTACTATCCATAAATAAACTTTTTCCGAGTAGAATTTTTTTCGCTTGTGATTCGTATTTTGTCAAATTTCTGGGATCAACACGAGGGTCAACTTCTACTTTTCCTCTGGCTTGTATATTGCTATTGCTGCTAAGCGTCGCACTGAAGCCTATTGTTAATATTAGCGTGTAAAATACGGGTATTGTTTTGTTCATAATGTATTTCCTAACTTATTTTTTGTAGCGATCCTCTTAAATTAAAATGAGTGCATAGTTTTATTGCTTTTTATTAAGAATGAATAAGTAATAATTCGTGTTAGTTTTTATTTTAATTGAGTAATATAAAAAAGGAATACCTCTAAAAAATGCTCAGAGGTATTCGAGTTGCTTTACCAGATAAAGCCGTGACCGTGTCCATAATGACCATGACCGTGGTGAGAATGACCATGTCCATGACCATAACCGTGTCCATAAGAACAATAAGAATCAGCCGATGCTGTTCCTGCCATAAGTAGAACGCCTGTCGTTGCGCCAATAGCAAGTAGTTTTGCGATTTTAGATTTCATTTGATGTAATTCCTTTTACATTAAAGATTGATAGTTGGATTAATGATAGTGCTGCAAGCTAGCATAGTAATCTTTTGCTAGATGATTCGATTCCCAAGCTTCTCTCGTTGCTTGATCGCGTAGTGCTTTTGCTTCCTGACGTAAATCTACTGGGTTGTGACCATGACGTAAGGCATGACGCACGTCGGCTTCAATAGCAGAAGCTTCAGCATTAAGACGATAGGCTTCAGCACGTTCAGCATTCGCTGCGTGTACAAGATAATCCGATGCTTGTACTTGTCCAAAAGTAAACAGAGTGGCCGCCGCCGCTGTTACTAGTAAGATTTTTTTCATAACACAAGTCCTTTTGTGATAGAAGGGTAATCACTACCCTTGATAAAATTTAATTTGAAATAAAATTCATAAGCCTTTCCACGTATATAATATTATTGATTGTTTTTATTTATCATATCCTACGAAAATAACAAAAATCACCATCCTTGGCGTATTATATCATTCGATATAAACTGTACATCCTTGTACATTTTTATTTGTTATTAATAATAAAGATTCTGTCCTTGAATCATGATGCATACATCCTTGTATTGCTTCATTATCAGGTTAATGTTTAAATAGTTTTAATCTTCTATATACGTGAAAAACTTATAGGTCATACTATTATTTGAATATTACAACCTGCCTAGAAAGTTTTATACTTTCTTTTAAGGAGCTAATTAAGCATCCTTACATACTAAGAAGGCTAAACTACTAAAAAGTGCCTTAAGTTTAAATTAATAATAATAATAATATTAATATTAATTATTATTAGCTGAATTAATAGAATCTACGTGCAATACCACTTATCACTAAAATTATAAACATTATCGTTATAATTAACCAGTTTCCGAGTGAGACATAAGGGGTTGTACCAGAGAATCCTTGTGCTAACCCTTTAATTATCGTGTTGATATAGGGATCAGCGGTATGAATTATCCGACCATTTTCGTTCACAATCGCTGAAATTCCTGTATTAGTTGCCCGTAATAAATAGCGACCTGCTTCTTTTGCCCGCATTCTCGCAATTTGCATATGTTGAATAGGTTGAATGGAATCTGCAAACCAACCGTCGTTACTCAAATTAATGAGTAAACTGGCTTCGGGCAAACCTGCAATACTTTCATTACCGTAGACATCTTCATAACAGACAGACATTTGCGCGGTATGATGGCTTAAGTCCAAAGTCGTTTTACCTTCACCTTTGCCAACACTGTCATAAGGTAAGCGAACCCATTGTTCCAAAAAGCGTAAGTATTCCAGAAAAGGAATATATTCACTAAACGGAACACGATGTTGTTTTGCATAGATTTCTGTACCGCCTGCTGCGGTGATCGCCATAATACTGTTATAACTACTTTTACCATCTGAATAAAAACCACCCACTAACACATCGGTTTGTTCAACCAATGCGGCAGAACGTAAAGGCTCAATCACCTGTTCAGAGACTGCGCCAAACCAATCGGGAATCGCTGTTTCAGGCCAAATAATCAAATCACTGTCCCAACTTTTCTCAGTCATTGCACGATACATATCTAAAGTCGATTGATGATATTCAGGCTGCCACTTATTTTCTTGTGCGACATTACCTTGCAATAAACTCACCTTGATCGGTTCACCGATAGGCTGAGTCCACTGTATATAAGTTAATCCCCATGTACCGATGAAAATAACCGCAGCTAACGATAGCACTTGCAGACGTTGTACCTTTGATCCGAGCCATAGTAATAATATGACAGCGGCTAATATTGCAGTTAGCCATGAAACACCGAATACTCCTGTAATCGGCGCAATATTAGCTAAAGGCGTATCAATTTGACTTTGCCCGAGTAATAACCACGGAAAACCTGTTAAAAACCAACTTCTAAACCATTCCGTTAATACCCACGCCGCAGGTAAGAGTAATAACACCCTCATAAAAATAGAATGCTTTCTAAAATAATGACTGATAATTCCTAATGGAATTAATAGTGATCCAATAAAGGCCGCAAAGGCTAATGTTAATAGCGCGGCAAAACTCCAATGTGCGCCACCAAAGAAATGCACACTGTAATAAATCCAGTGTGTCCCTGTTGCAAACATACCAAAGCCAAATGCCCACGTAAGATAAATGGACTGCTTATAACTTTTAGTATGTAAGAGTATATAGAAGAGTGCAGCAGGTATGAGTGCTGCAAAAATAACTAAATTAAACGGTGCAAATGCGAGAAACAGTAAAGCCCCTAACAATGCACTGACTGCATAGTGAATAGGTTTTATTGTTGTTATTAATAATGACATAGTGGATGGAATAAATTTGAAAATACAAGAGTATCGCAAATAGTCTGAATTCACTATCAGTGATATTAATCATCTAACCAATGAAAAAATCTATCGACAAGGTATTAAAGGGAGGTGATTTTTTTGTGCTATCTCAAGTACGTTAACCTTATCAAAACCCAAAATATTTCATTCAAGTACACCTATTAATCAAGCTAACAGCAACAACGTGTTAATTTCCCTAGAAGTTAAAATAATGATAAAGGAGAAAGATCAATGCGTGGATGGCTAATTATTTCAATAACACTTCTATTAACGGCCTGTTCAAGTACCCCCATTAATCAACAAAAAGTAGATTACTTGCCGCAAACAGGTAATCCAAGCAATAATCGAGCTGAGGTATTTATTCAAGCGGGACATGAAGGACGATCCAGTGGCAGGGTCGGTGCATCGTCTCAGTATGGTCGAGAAATTAAATGGACACCTGTTGTTGCAGATGCTGCAACCCGTTATTTACGTCAAGCAGGGATCTCTGTGATTCGAGCCGATGCCAATTGGCGATCTAAAGCGTATGTTAAACTCGCTTTATTTATTCACTTTGATGGCGTAGCAGGGGATGCTTGTCGTACAGGTGCATCAATTGGTTATGATGATTCCTCTGATCGTCCTGCGGCAATGGCTTGGAAACGGCTTTATTCGAGCTACTTCCCTTATAACTGGCGTACTGATAATTTTACCCGTAATTTAAGTCGTTACTATATGTTTAAATATACACGCACCAAAGATGCTGAATTAGTCTTAGAGTTAGGTGCAATCGGTTGTCGAGCGCAGGCATTATGGTTAAAACCGCGTTTAGAAAAGTTGGGGAAACTCGTGGCTTACTTTGCTGCACGCCGTTTAGGTTATGGTGATCGAATTCAAAAGCCGATTATGTAACCCATCAACCAAGGAGCTTAAGCAATAATAGAATAATCTACTGCAATCACTTTTATGATGATTGTTATTATTGCTTAGCCCTCCAATGATCAATCAACTTGGAAAGACTTCCCCTAATAATGAACGGGCATTAATAAAATCTTGCACCGCTAATTTCTTCCCCCCTGACATTTGTAAACGGCTAATACGAATCGCATCTTTGCCTGTCACAATGTCAATCCCTAATTTACTTTCCGTAATCACCGAACCAACAGGCGCATCGCCTGTATAGTCAACCACAGAAGAAGCTAAATATTTAAGCGGTTTACCTTTGTACAAGGTATAAGCAGTTGGCCATGCATCAAAAGCTCGAATCAAAGCATCAATTTCTACTGCGGGTTGATTCCAGTCAATTTCACCTTCAGCCTTATTGAGTTTATGTGCATAAGTACTCAAACGATCATCTTGTTTTTCTGCTTCAAGTTCACCCTTAACTAACTGCTCAATCACGGTCATTAAACCGATTGCCCCATCCAATGAAAGTTGATCATGAATACTCTGCCCGCCATCACTGGCTAAAATAGGGAGAGTGATTTTATGTAGCATATCTCCTGTATCTAAGCCTGCCGCCATTTGCATAATCGTGACACCCGTATGACTATCACAGGCTTGAATGGCACGTTGGATCGGTGCAGCTCCTCGCCAGCGCGGCAATAAAGAGGCATGAATATTAAGACAACCATAAGTAGGAATATCTAAAACACGCTGTGGCAGCATTAAGCTATACGCGGCAACGACGATAATATCGGCTCGATAATTCGATAAAATTTGTTGAGTCTGTTCATCTTTCAATGAAAGGGGTTGTTCAACGGGAATATCGTACTGCACAGCCAGTTTTTTAACGGGACCTAAATGTAATTTTCTACCCCGCCCTGAACGTCGATCGGGCTGTGTATACACCGCAACCACATCATATTGAGAATCAATTAATGCTTGTAAAGCCGGTACGGAAAAATCAGGTGTCCCTGCGTAAATAATACGTAACTTTTTATTCATTTTTTAGATTTTTTTGCCAGTTTTTTCATTTTATTTCTCACACGTTGTTGTTTCAGTGGCGAGAGATAATCAATAAATAGTTTGCCTTTCAAATGATCCAACTCATGTTGAATACAGACGGCTAAAAGTTCATCCGCCTCTTTTTCAAAGCGTTGTCCGTTTTGATCCATTGCAGTAAACGTAATACGTTCAGCACGCTTAATTTCTGCATAATATTCAGGTACAGAAAGACAACCTTCTTCACTGATTTCTAGGCCCTCTTTTTCGGTAATTTTAGGGTTAATTAAACACAGGGGTTGGTTCTTTTCCTTGGATATATCAATCACCACAATTTGTTGGTGAATATTGACTTGTGTCGCGGCTAAACCAATGCCCGGAGCTTTGTACATCGTTTCAAACATATCAGCAACAATGGTTTTGATTCCATTATCAAATTGTTTAACAGGTTTAGCTTGGGTGCGTAAACGTATATCGGGAAAATGTAATATATCTAGAATGGTCATAAATCTTATTGGATTCCAAAGAGTTTCCTTGTAATTGTAGCGGATGATGCAAACCAAAGATGCAAAAAACTTGCACAGATAGACTCATCTTGATAAAACGCCTCACCTCGTCGAGCCTTATTACGATGCTGAGAATAAGCTTTTACCGTTAAGTCTGTATCAAAACGAGCATGATGAAAGCTATGTCCTCGAATGGTTTTATGCCCCCAATTTAGCTGCTGCATCCCAATACCTTGCAATTTTTTAGTCATTACCGCTTGCCCTGATAATACTGCACACAGGGGATAAGACTGTCCTGTATGAGTACATAACTGTTCGGCTAAATACAGCATACCTCCACACTCGGCATATAAAGGTTTTTGCTGTTTAACATGCTGTTGAATCGCTGCTTTCATCAAAGTATTTCGAGATAATTGTTCAGCATAAAGTTCAGGGTATCCACCCGTTAACCAAACTGCATCACAAGCAGGTAGCTGCTGATCGTCTAAAGGAGAAAAAAATACCCAACCACAACCACACTTTGCTAAAAAGTCTAAATTGCCCTGATAAATAAAACTAAAGGCCGCATCATTGGCAATCGCAATAATAAAGGCGGCTGCTTGAGTTTGAAGCCCAGATTGACACACTGATAATAGGGGTTTTTGATCCGCTATTTTAAGCTTAGCCACGACTTTGGGAGGAATTTTTTTAGCAGCTTGATTAAAAAAATTATCTAAGTCTTGGAGTTCATGTGGTTGATATAAACCTAAGTGACGTTCTGCGAGCTGCATTTGAGCATCATTAGGGATTGCACCGAGAAACTTAATCTTTGCAGGTAGCTTTGTTTGGATGAGTTGTTGATGATTAGGACTGGAAACCCGATTGGCGATAACACCGATAATATTTAATTCTGCTTGCAAATTGCAATAACCATAAGCCATCGCGGCAAAACTTGCGCCCATCGAACGAGCATCAATGAGCAGAAGAATGGGTATATCGAATTTTAGCGCAAAATCGGCATTGCTGGGTTGATGGTCATATAAACCCATCACGGTTTCAATCAGGACAATATCATTGTGCCGTCGAGCTAGTGCTAAGCGGGTTTGACAATATTCTTGCCCCATCATCCATAAATCTAGATTTTCAACACTTTGCCCACTCGCATAGGCTAATAATTTAGGATCGAGAAAATCAGGCCCTATTTTAAATACCTGTACTCGATAGCCTGCATTGAGATAATAACGGGCTAAGGCCGCTGTAAATAGCGTTTTTCCTTGTCGTGAAGCAGGTGCAGCAACCATATAAATTGGGCAAAGTGGCGGCTGAGTATTTGAATGAGATAAGAGGGACATAATGGCTTGATAGTCTATGAGTAATCAAATAAATTGAGTGAGATAAGCTATGGATTATCAAATAAATAGCGAATGCGATGTTCAGGAAAAACGCAGGTAAAACAACTGCCTTTGCCAAACTCACTTGCTACATTGAGATTGGCATTATGCTTATGTAAAACATGCTTAACAATCGCTAAGCCTAAACCTGTTCCGCCTGTATTGCGAGAGCGTCCTTTATCAACCCGATAAAAACGTTCAGTAATACGATTGATATGTTTAGCCTCAATTCCAATGCCATTATCTTGAACGCTAAAACAGGCCTGATTATTTTTCTTCATCCAAATAATTTTAATTTCACCCCCAGCAGGGGTATAGCGTAAAGCATTGGTGACTAAATTATTAAAGGCACTGTGTAGCTCTTTAGCATTACCGATTAAGGCTAAACCTTTATCAATATCACAAGAAACACTATAACGGTCTTCACGTTTAAGCATCTGTGCATCCCGATGAATATCGCGCATCATATCGGCAATACAAATAGTTTCATTTAAGGTCGAATCGTGATTTTCTTTATTTTCCAGATTAGATAACATTAATAAGTCATCTAATAGATTCGTCATGCGATCCGCTTGTTGATTCATTTGGGCAAAAATAGGTTGTAAGGCCTGAATATCAGCACCCGCTTGACTGTTATCCGTATCGGATAATAACTCTAAATAACCTGCAACAACGGTGAGGGGTGTGCGTAGTTCATGAGATACATTGGCAACAAAGAGATTCCGAACTCCTTCAAGTTGTCGCATACGGGTAATATCACGGGCGGATAATAAATACTGCTTTTTACCATAGCGAGCAATACGGATATTGAGATAGAAATCGCCCTTCTTTGGCCAATGAATATTGAGTGAATTATCAAAGTCCTGTTGATTGTAGTACTTAATAAACGCCCTATTTTCTAAACTATGGGTAATATGGCGACCTAAATCTCTAGCGTGACGCATATTTAATAAGTGTCGTGCCGACTCATTAAACCATTCGACCCCACCGTATTCATCCAAAATCACAATCGCATCAGGCAAAGCCGCAAGCACTTTATTAAAACGATTCAGCAATGCTCTTAAACGTTTTTTACGCTTCTGATTTTTACGTTCAAGCTTAAGGGCTTGACGCACAAATTCATTCCAAACGCCATGCGTATTGGGTGTTTGTACCATTCGCCCTGAAGCAATCCATTTTAAGACTTTAGCGAGTTGTACAAGGTGAAAAAAGATATAAAAGCTTAAGGCAAAGACCAAAACAAGACTAATATTTTCAAGCAAAAAACCGACAATCAAGCCAATGGTTAGAATTAACGTCAGCCAGTAGATTTCACCTCTAATGGCATTCTTAACTTGAGAATTTTGCATCATAGAATTTGATTTCATTCGGTATATTTATTGCTGAGATTTATTCGAAAATAAATAACCTGCTCCCCGTACTGTTTGGATTTGTTGTTGATAATCATAGGGTGAAAGCAGTTTACGTAAACGGCGAATATGCACATCAACGGTGCGCTCTTCTACATAAGTATTGCGCCCCCAAATCCGATCCATTAATTGTGAGCGGCTAAAAACACGATTAGGATTTTCCATAAAATGCTTAAGTAAACGATACTCTTTAGGACCAATATCTATTTTTTTCTCATTAATATGCAATTGATGGCTTTCTACATTAATTACTAACTGTTCATAGATCAGCTCAATTTGAGGCGTGTTTTGTTGGCTAGTGCGTCGTAAAACGGCTTTGATTCGGGCTAATAATTCCAATGGTGAGAAGGGTTTAACCACATAATCATCCGCACCTGCATTTAAACCTTGAATTTTATCTTTCTCTTCACTGCGCGCCGTTAACATAATAATGGGAATTTTTGCAAACTGTTCATCTTGCTTAAGGCGTTGGGTTAATTCAATCCCACTGCTATCAGGCAACATCCAATCCATCAAAATCAGATCAGGTTGCTGTTGATCCAATACGGTCCAAAGGCTTTGCGCATCCTCAGCTTCTAAAAGGCTGAATTCAGTGCGTAATAAGGCAAAACGGAACATATCCCGAATGGGTTTTTCATCTTCAACGATTAATAAGCAAGTCATCGAGTGTCTCAAAATGTAGGGGGCAAGCACAAAGCGGTTTATTGTCATAAAAGTGTAACAATTTTACGTAATAATCGCTTGAATTAATCTACAACTCCACCAAATATTTTTACAAAAAATCAATAAAAGTATTTAAGCAACAGGACTCTCTAATATGGTAACGAAACCCTATATGACAGGGCTATTTGGTGTTTCACCGATCCGACCCTTACAACAGCATATGCAGGTTATTTATACCTGTGTAGAACACCTTAACCCACTATTTGAAGGCGTGATTGAACAAGACTCCGATAAAATAGCACAAGCCGCCGAAGCGATTTTCAAAGGTGAACACGATGCAGATGACTTGAAAAAAGAGTTACGTACGCATTTACCTAAGGGCTTATTTATGCCTATTGATCGTCGTGATTTACTCGATGTATTGTTAATGCAGGATAGTATTGCCAACCGTTCCAAAGATATTGCGTCATTAATTTTGGGCAGAAAAATGACAATTCCTGCACCGATGCAACAATTATTTATTCCTTATGGACAGCGTTGTATTGAGTCGGTAAAACAAGCTAGTGACATTATCCATGAGCTAGACGAATTAGTTGAAACAGGTTTTCGCGGTTTAGAAGTTGAGCGAGTCGAACATATGATCGATACCTTAAATGATATTGAATCGGATACTGATCGTTTACAACGTCAATTACGCGATATTC
>WFRR01000107.1 GCA_015486375.1 Thiotrichaceae bacterium | reverse complement strand
TAACAAAAAGGGATTAAAAACATCGAGGTAGAACAGCCAGTTACCCGAACTGTCCCCTCACAGATCCCGCCGTGCGGAACTACCGCAACGGGCTCCTCAAAGTTACTCACTTTCGCACACCACACAAATCAAAATCCAAAACCAAACTGAGTTGGTCGCCTAATGATACGAGGTTTTAACAGATTAAAATGTTTGATTAAGTCATTAAAGGCTTGCCAAGTATAACTTTTCCTTTGGCTACGACGATTTAGCCACTTTAAAAGATTGACTTTCGCCCAATAGAAAAAGCTATTGAGAGCTTTAGAATTACCAGCTAACCCGTAATAATTGTAATAACCCCTAAGTTTGCTGTTAATCTGTTTAAACAAAATTGAAGCTCGTTTATGACCACTTTCTTTGCACCAATTGGTGAAATTAACTATCGCCTTCTTTAACTTTTTCGGTGAAGTGCGTCTTTTAAGAACTATTTTACCAAAACGGCTTTTCCCCCACCTAAACTCAAAACCTAAAAACTCGAACTGAGTTTTTTCCTTTTGAAATCTACTAAACCGTATTATGTGAGTTTTATCTTCAGCTAATTCCAAATTGAACCGAGTTAAGCGTTTGCCTAACACTTTATAAAAACGCTTAGCATCATATTCATTTGTGAAGGCACAAATGAAATCATCTGCATACCGACACAAATACGCTTTTCCCACACAATGCGACTTAACAATCTGTTCAAACCATACATCTAAGGCATAGTGTAAATAAATATTAGCCAACACTGGTGATACAATACCACCTTGCGGCGTACCAGTCGTAGGACAAATAACCTTGTTATCAGTATCCAATATCCCAGCTTTTAACCATTTTTGTATCAACCGAATGAATCTTTTATCATCAATCCTTTGGTTAAGCATCTCTATTAAAGCATTATGGTCGATGTTATCAAAATATCCCTTAATATCGGCTTCAACTATATAATGGTATTGACCATTTCTTAACTGTTGATATATATCCTCAACAGCATTAGTCGCCCCAGTTTTAGGACGATAACCATAGCTACAAGGCAGAAAATCCTGTTCATAAATGGATTCCAATATAGCTTTAACTCCTGTTTGTAGTATCTTATCAGAAATAGCTGGAATACCTAATGGTCGTAATTTACCATTATCTTTAGGTATGTATTGCCTTCTTACCAGTTTGGCTTTGTACCGATTTCCCTTGAGTTGCTCGACTAAATCCTCAACGTTGGTCAGAAGTTCAACTTCAAATTCGTTGGCGGTTATCTTATCAACTCCCGCTGCTGCGCGTTTGTTGATCAATTTCCAACACCAAAGTAGAAAACTTACTGTTAGCAACCTTGCGAGGCTTCGGAAACGATAGGATTTATCTTGTGCGGCTTTTTCCGCTATTCCCTGTAATGACGTGTGCATCATAATTTCCAATTATTCCTATTGGTTGATATACCTTTACAGACTGCATAACTTTGCTCATCCCTTCCCCGTGTGATCGGCGCAACCGTCTCAGAGTACTATGAATGAGTCTGACTCCCTGTATGTCATCAGTTATCCTTCTATTGGTTGGGTAAACTTACCTTTTAATCTAATTACTTAGGTTCTAGCCTATATCCGTATCAGGGTTTCCCCTTTCGTGACTCAATATCTATATACCTTATAACCAGTAAAGGAACATACAGGGTCTCCCAAGTTCTTGTCATCTCTTTACTAACATACCACGCTCTATGTGGACTCCGACAGACCCTCACCATTCTCACCATACCGATTGGTTTGTGTTGGCTTCCGTTGGGTGGAAGACGTTGCCATCTGCATTTTAATGTGTAACGGAGCTATATCAAGCTTCAAAAATGTGCGATACTTCTTTATGGTCTATTAGTTTCTCTGTGTACGCTTCGTGCAATTCGTTCTGTGATATAATCACTACCTACAAGCACGCAACACTCGATACGGGTGGTTGGTTAGACCTTACCCGACAGGGACTTTCACCCTGCAAGAGATGCCAAGCTTCGCTTGGCGCACCCACCCTACATGAAAAAATAACAGTTTCGTGTAATTAAAATTTATATATTAATAAAAAATTAAAAAAGTCAAAAAGAAAAAACCTGTCAGGTTTCTGTCTCTTATACACATCTGAC
>WFRR01000106.1 GCA_015486375.1 Thiotrichaceae bacterium | reverse complement strand
GACTAAAATTCGCCGCGATCATGCCGCGCAAGCCATGCGTGAATTAGGTCAAAATAATGTGATTATTCATCGTCATGGCGGTCAATATCACAATTATGTTTCCATTAATTTTAACCTTGAATCTTGGGGTGCAGGCAAAAACAACACCGAAGCCCGTAGCAATGACCCACGTCGATTAATTTCAGATACTTATGATGGCAAACCTATTGATCAAGGTTTGGATTTGAGTGGCGTTAATAAGCAAAATAATTCAAATAATTCCGAAGCAGATTTAAACAATGTCCCCATTGATCAAGGTTATTGTTTAGAAGAGGTGTCTAATCACCATCCCATTGAATCACCGAAAAATTCCCCCCAAATTGAGCCAATACAGACTCACAATGCAGCATCTAAACCCACCCCAAAGGTTGAAGTTGAAGTTAATCCCCAGACTGAATCAGCGATTACAGATAAAAAAGCAGCAGATAAACAAAGCCTTGAAGCCACTCAGCCGATTGATGACGATAGGCTAACTTTAAAAATACAGACCGTCATTGCCTCAGCGTTCAATGTCATTGAAACAAAATTAAGCGATCAACTCAGCAATCAATTACAAAGCGTTGTGGGAAAATTACATACCCTTGAGGAGAAATTTCAAGACGTAAAAATACAAGAATCTAAGCCTCAAGCGACTGAAAATATAACCCCAATGGCTAATCACACGGCTCAAAATCAAACACCTGAAGCAATCAGCCGCGTTAACCCCAGTGACAATTCAAATATTACCTATCATTTTCCAATTCAGCTCAGCGATCAACAATGCCAAGAACTGGAACGATCTTTGCTACCCCGAGCCGGTGATTACTCTCAAGCATTGCTCGAAACATTGACCCATCGGCTACAAAACAGCACCGATCCCTTAAAAAACCCACTGGCTTATTTTTCTAGCTTAGTGAGTAAATTGGAGTTAGGCACACTCGATTTACAAGCCTTTTCAAGCAATACAGAACGTGCTGCCAAACAATACGCCATACAATTCGAGCAATTGCAGCAACAAATAGACGTTGTTACACAGACTTATTTAGCAGAATACGAGTTCTATAAACCCCTGCATAAGCAAATCATAGAAGAAGGAGAGAAGCAGGGTTTAGACTACTGGGGTGCGGCGAATAAGCTACAACTGTCTGCCACAGTCAAACCCATGATTGAAAAACTGGATGGTTTAAAAGCAGAAGTTGATCGCTTAGAAGCAGAACAGGAGAAGTTAAAATCCATCATTTGATGTTGACGGGTCAATTTGAGTTTTAAATTCCCCCGAAGGGGATCAGAAAATCCCACGTAAAAATCATATTATTGATATTGGAGATATAGATATGTCTAGTTTTACACAACTTAAGAAGTCTTTGAAAATTGCTCATTTTCGTAGTGTGGGTGGTTCAAAGTGAGAGCAGATTGGAATGAATATTTACAAGCATTAGACTGTTACCCATCCGAACAACAGTTGACTCAGTTACACGATTATTTATCGCTATTACAACGTTGGAATAAAGTCTATAACTTAACGGCTGTACGTAATCCTGATGATATGTTGGCATTGCATCTATTGGATAGCTTGGCAGTGGCTCACTATATTCAAGGGGAAAATTGTTTAGATGTTGGCAGTGGTGCGGGCTTGCCAGGGATTCCTTTGGCAATTATGCAACCTGAACGACAGTTCACTTTATTGGATACCAATGGTAAGAAAACACGCTTTATCCAACAGGCGATTATTGAATTAGGTTTAAGCAATGCAAAAGTCGTGCAAACACGGGTTGAAACATGGCAACCTGAAAAAAAGTTTGATGCTATTATTAGTCGAGCTTTCGCCTCTATTCGTGATTTTGTCGATTCATCCTTGCAACATTTACCAGCAAAAGGCTGTTTATATGCCATGAAAGGACAGTGGATAGAATCAGAATGGCAAGCCCTTCCAGATTCCGTACAGATTAAAAAAGTGCATCATTTAACCATTCCTACCTTGCAGGCAGAACGTCATTTAATTGAAATTAATGCGCGTACTGATTAGCACTTAATTGTCTTGAGAAACTGATAGCCATGTACAACGATCCATCGAATTCTGTATTAAAACAGCTTCCTATCGAATTGATTACTAAAGGCCGTTATCAGCCGCGTATTAATTTTGATACAGATGCACTATCTGCACTGGCAGACTCTATTAAAGAACAGGGGATCATTCAGCCGATTGTGGTACGGGCTATTCAAGATAAAACGCATCGGGCTTATTATGAATTGATTGCAGGCGAGCGACGCTGGCGAGCAGCACAATTAGCAGGCTTACATGAAATCCCCGCGATTATTCGGCAAGTCTCCGATCAATCGATGGCTTTGATGTCTCTGATTGAAAATATTCAACGTGAGGACTTACGCCCTTTAGAGCAAGCACAGGCTTTACGTTGTTTAATTGATGAATTTAATTTAAGTCATCAGCAAGCGGCTGAAAAAATCGGGCGTTCCCGTTCGGCGGTGAGTAATTTATTACGCTTATTGGATTTAGGCAAAACCGCCACCGATTTATTAAATAATGCTCAGCTTGAAATGGGTCATGCCCGAGCGTTATTAAGTTTAGCACCCAAACAACAAGCCCAAGTCGCTAAGCAAGTGGCTAAACAGGCTTGGTCTGTGCGTAAAATAGAAAGTTTCGTTAGAGATTTACTGACTACATCGACTTCAAGCAAACAACAGAAAACTGTACAAAATTCCCCTGAAATTCAGCAGTTAGAACAAGATTTATCTGAAAAATTAGGGGCTAAAGTGAGCTTAAATTATCAAAACAGTGGCAAAGGAAAACTCAGTATTGAATATCATAGTCTGGATGAATTAGAAGGTATTTTAGCCCATATTCATTAGAATCTATCTATGCTAGATTGATTGGCTCTACTATTATTCAAGTTGTTTTTTGCCGAATGACTTGGGCAATATTCCATAAGCTGGGTAAATATTCTAATGCAGCTTTCATGGAACGATCACTTTTATTAGCTTGATATTGTTTATGTAAATAGTGGTAAAAGTTAGAAAAGTCTGCTTTTATTTGTTGTGATTCCATCTCTGACAACATTCTTTTTACATTACCTGCGCCCCAGTTGTAAGCCAAAATACTAAATAACCATGCATCACTTTCAGAATGATTAGCAACCTTGGCAAAGTAAAAATAATAACGGCGTAAATGGATCAGTGCGACTTGGGTACTGAGGCTAAAACTAGAACGAATATGATCCAGTTTAGCCTTGCGTATTTTTGTTGGCGTTGTATCTAAGCTTTGTATTTCTCGCACAATCGCAGGAACAAGTTGCCAATAACCATAGTCAGCCGACGATTTACCACTTTTGGGATGCCATAAAGATTCAATATAAGGAATGAGAAACACAATTTCAGGAATTTTCTCATTGGTTTTAAGGCGTTTAAGCGAGGGATAAGAGCGTTGAAAGGCATCAATATAAATATTTTTACTGCGATTGCCTGTCCAAAAAATATTATTTTTGACCTGATCGATCATTTTAAAAAAATCAGTCTTTCCCTCTGCATACAGTGATTGCTCAATAAAATGTTTAAATAAGAGATGATTACGCTCAGCAAAATTTTTCGGGCTTTTTTTATGTAAATCTTTGTGTACAACCAGTTTCCACGGCGGTTGGTCTGCTTGTGCTAAAGAAAGGCTAAAGGTCAAAAATAGTAGGATTAAAAACTTCATAATGGATCATAAGACTGCAAATTACTTTGTAGGGAAGTATATATGAGAGTGAAATAGATAGAGGCTTATTTATCGATCGAGGGTTAACAACCGTTGTAATGCGTTCAGTTTACTTATCAAGCTCAAGAGGTGATCAGAACATCCTTCCTTTAAATAAGCGAGTATGTCAAAATTCGTACTAATTAAATTTGAGAATAAGGAGCAATCATGTCTTTTCCTGACACGTTTTACCGTTGGAGACCTCATCCTTGGCATGGCTTAACCACAGGTGATAAAGCCCCTGACATCGTCAATGCCTATATTGAAATTACCCCCTTTGACCCTGTTAAATATGAAACAGACAAGAAGACAGGTTATTTAATGGTCGATCGACCCCAACGTGCCTCGTCTTTACAGCCTTCTTTATATGGCTTTATTCCTCGTACTTATTGTGGACGACGAACAGCCGCTTTAATGGGTGAAGAAGGACTTAAAGGTGATAAAGACCCTTTAGATATTTGTGTTTTATCCGAGCGTCCGATTACTCGCTCCGATATTGTGCTACATGCGCGGGTTTTGGGTGGTCTTCCTATGATTGATGGGGGTGAAGCCGATGATAAAATTATTGCCGTCTTAGCGACTGATAATATTTGGGCGGATGCTGAAAGTTTAGATGATGTTCCTGAAGTATTTATTGAACGCCTAGATCATTACTTTAGAACCTATAAAATGGTGCCAGGTCAGGAAAACAACGTCAGTATTGGTAAACCTTATGGTAAAGCCCATGCAGAAAAAGTGATTCAAGCTTCCATGCTAGACTATATTGATATGTTCGGAGAATAACCGATTAGTTTATCAGTGTAATCGTATTACACTGATAACACACCATTTAAACCTATTTTTTCTTAAGGATAACCGACAACGATGAAAGCCGAATTTCAATTTTTTGCTCTACCTGATGATGTTAACGAGGTACTTGCATTAGTTAGTCATAAAGTAGATCGTATTGAAGCAAACCAGCGTCTACAAATAGGCGATTGTGAAGTGATTTATATCGCAGGGGCGATCAAAAATAATGCCCTAATCATGGGTTCTTTAGCGATCAATACGGGTTCTGTCGATAATGCTTGTGTAAGCCAAGAACGTGCCAAGTCTGTTTATCGAATTTTGCGAAAATGGTTTAAGAAAAATTATTCTAATCGCCTCAATACCTATCAATTAACGGGTGATCGTAAAGAAAAAGCCGCTCGTAATCATTGGATTAGTCCAGCTGCTGCTGAATGGAAAGCACAGGATAGTCATCGTTTACTTAAAGTGACTGAAAATAGTCAAGTTGCATTTGATATTATGGTCGTCAGTAATTTAATGGGAGAAATCGTCCCTGTTTCCTCGAACAAAGTTAGAGGTCATGGCTAAACATTTCCATCATCGTTCTCTACATGCAATGATAAGTCCTCATTACAACCATTTGTGGTATATTAGTATTAGTTAATATATGTTTAAATAACAATCAATTCTATATATCGGGTATAAATATTTTTCACTACGTTTAGCGATAAAAATGGTGTAAATTGCTACTAAATACCAGTTAGCTAAACTTTCGGGCATAGACTTAATAATAATTTACGGGGCACATCTATGGCACTTTATCATTATGATGGAACACAAAAAAACCCACCTAACTACATTGGAATTCGTGTCAATGTAATGGTGAGTAGTAAGGTTAAACAAAAATGGTTTAATTTTAGAACGAAATTCACCACAGAGGCGCAACAGGCACGCGCAACGGAAGAGGCAGAATCTTTAAATCTTCAATGGTTAATGGAAAAAAACCTAAATAAAAAAGAGCCTGAAGAAAAAGATCGTTGCACTATTTTCAATACGGGCGTGGTTAATCTGAAGCTAAAATTTCTGAAAAAACGCACTTATCGAGAAGGTAAGTTATGGGCGCATTATACCCCTGTTTTCAATGTACAATTTCATCGTAATAAAAAGAATTATCATAAAGTCTTTAATATAAAAACCAAGGGTTATGATATGGCTTGGTTTCAAGCCTGTAATTTTCTTTCAGAGAATAAAGGCGTTAATATCGATAGTATTAGCCACAAAAAACCCCCTGTTGAAAAGATGATTATGATTCTTGATTGGCAACGTAAGGCGGGGGATAATATTCCAACGCATCGTCTTCCTGATGAAATATTTGATATGTTCCGCGAAGATCAAAGCGAAGAGACGCAAAAGATATTACAAAATTTATTATTACCTGAAGAAAAAGAAGCCATGTTAGAACAACGCATTGCGGATGCAATGTTATAAATTATTTCAGCGTACATAAGGCAAGTACACATCATAACGTGTCGATTTGCCTTTAATAACAAAGTTAGCAGGTACTTGATTAAGGGGTTTGGCTAAACGAGGGCGTTTAACCACAACTCTTTTTTTTGCACACTGTCTGGCTAAATCGAGCAACTGATCACTGTCGGCATCCATACCGACAATATCATGAAAAAACAACATTTCTTTTTTGATAGCAGCGGTTTTGCTTCGCTCTGGAAACATCGGATCAAGATAAATCACATCAGGTTTATCTTGATCTGAATTCGCTGTAATCAACTTATCTAAATACGCAAAGGCATCGGATTGATGCAACTGCATCCGTGCAATAATTGCTAATACTTCGCTGTCTTGACTTTGGCTGGCTCTCTGTAGTGCATCGGCTAATAAAGCGTGAATCGTGGGTGAGCGTTCTAATAAAGTTAGTTGGCAGCCTAGACTGGCTAGTACAAACGCATCCCGTCCTAAACCTGCGGTGAGATCGAGCACATTAGGTTTATCTATTTTTTTTAAACCAATTGCTTTCGCAATTTGTTGACCTTTCCCCCCCCCATATAAACGACGGTGCTGGGCTTTTCCTGTTAAAAAATCAGCATACACTGCGCCAATTTTCTTATTATGGCGATGGCGTAATTCTAAACCGCGTTCAGATGGGTATAGAATATAATCACTGTCATGTGATAGTTTCAAGGACTTATCCTAATAGTGAGGCGGTGGGGTCTCATCGGCTTCAGAAGCCATTAATGAAAGGCTCAGTGTTTGTAGCTTACTTTGCATCACTTCTAAGGTGTTAGATAACAGACTATTTTCAGCTTGTTGCTTATGTAATTCTTGACTTAAACGTTCGATTGTTTCTTCATGATGCATCAGCATCATTTCTAAAGTCTCTAAACGTTGTTCTAACTGTTTTTCCATGAAATTTTGAGCAATTGTGAAAACCTTACGGTATCATAGCGCACCTTTAAATACAGAACCTTTTGGAGAAAGAAACAATGTTTTCTAAAGATCAGACAGTAGCAGGCTACGATGACGAATTATGGAGTGCAATGCAAAATGAAGTTATTCGCCAAGAAGAACATATTGAGCTGATTGCGTCTGAAAATTACACCAGTCCGCGTGTGATGCAAGCACAAGGTTCTGTCTTAACAAATAAGTATGCAGAAGGCTATCCTTCTAAACGCTATTATGGCGGTTGTGAAAACGTTGATATAGCAGAGCAATTAGCGATTGATCGCGTTAAACAGTTATTCGGAGCTGATTATGCCAATGTGCAACCTCATTCTGGTTCACAAGCCAATGCGGCCGTTTACCAAGCACTTTGTGTTCCTGGTGATACCGTATTAGGCATGAGTTTAGCGGATGGCGGACATTTAACCCACGGTTCACATGTTAGCTTTTCTGGAAAAATTTATAATGCCATTCAATACGGTTTAGATAGCGCAACAGGTGAAATTGATTACGCACAAGTTGAGCAATTGGCTGAAGAACATAAACCTAAAATGATCGTTGCAGGTTTCTCAGCTTATTCTCGGATCGTTGATTGGCAACGTTTTAGAGATATTGCCGATGAAGTGGGTGCTTATCTGATGGTCGATATGGCGCATGTGGCAGGCTTAATTGCTGCGGGTGAATATCCTAACCCTGTAAATATTGCAGATGTAACAACTTCAACCACACATAAAACCTTACGTGGGCCGCGTGGTGGCATTATTTTGGCTAAGTCAAACCCTGAAATTGAGAAGAAATTACAGTCAGTGGTTTTTCCTGGTACGCAAGGCGGACCATTAATGCATGTTATTGCTGCAAAAGCAGTCTCCTTTAAGGAAGCCTTAGAACCTGAATATAAAACCTATCAACAGCAAGTCGTTAAGAATGCCCGTGCAATGGCGAATACCTTGATTGAACGAGGTTATAATATTGTTTCAGGTGGAACAGATAACCATTTATTCCTTGTTGATTTAATTAATAAAGGGCTAACAGGTAAAGCTGCGGATGCTGCATTAGGTCAAGCTCATATTACCGTTAATATGAATGCCGTCCCGAATGATCCTCAATCGCCCTTTGTCACCAGTGGTATTCGGATTGGTACACCAGCGATTACTACACGGGGTTTTAAAGAGTCTGAATCGACAGATTTGGCTAACTGGATTGCTGATATTTTAGATGATATTGAAAATAGTGATACGATTGCTACGGTAAAAGCACAAGTCAGTGCGGTATGTCATCGTTTACCTGTCTATCAATAATTTAAGCGATTTGATTAAAATAGGGAGACAAAGGATTGCGTTGCCCATTTTGTGTTAATGAAATAACGCGGGTGATTGACTCCCGCCTTGCTGTTGATGGTGATCAAGTTCGCCGTCGGCGGCAATGTGAAAGATGTGGCGAGCGTTTTACCAGCTATGAAGTAGCAGAATTAGCCATGCCTTCGGTAGTCAAATCTGATAATGCGCGTGAAGCATTCAGCGAAATGAAGTTACGCGGAGGGATGTTACGTGCTTTAGAAAAGCGTCCTGTTGCCACAGAAAATATTGAATCCTCCATTATCCATATTAAAAAGAATATCCGTAATCGTGCTACGCGTGAAATTGCTTCCAGTTTGCTCGGTGATATTGTCATGGATGAATTACGGAAATTGGATGCCGTTGCTTATATACGCTTTGCCTCGGTTTATTTAAGTTTTAATGATTTAAACGAATTTAGAGAGATTATTAATCGTTTAGAAAAAGATCCATAGCAATAACGGTTCGCATTAATAGGATTTAACCCCCATAGCGACTATTTCCTTCACTAATAATGAGATGAGCAATTTGCTTCAATAATGATAAAACAAGGATTAAACATTGGGCTTGGGCAATCGCTCACCATGACACCGCAGTTGCAGCAGGCGATTCGCTTACTACAACTTTCTACCCTTGAGCTAGAACAAGAAATTCAAACGACCTTAGAGAGTAATCCTTTATTAGAAGTCAATGAAAATAATAATGAATCGGATCAGGATCTAAATGACCCTAATAATGCTGAAGAATCAAGCACAGAATATGATATTCCGAATGAAAATGATATTGATACCCGTTGGGATGAAATCTATAGTGATAACTTCTCTCCAAATAGTGATGCAGAACCAATATCAACCAGTCATGTACTGGAAAACACACACAGTGAAACCGAATCATTACAGAGTTACCTCCACTGGCAAATTAATTTAAGTCAGTTATCTGTACCTGATAAAATCATTGCTAAAACTATTGTGGATGCTATTGATGATAAGGGTTATTTACGCAGTTCTATTGAGTCATTTTATCAAATACTAAAAGATACTCTATTATTAGAAGATAACAGTGAGATTGAATCAATATTAAGCTATATCCAGCGACTTGATCCATTAGGTGTGGGAGCAAGAAGCCCCGGAGAGTGTTTAGCGATTCAATTAAAAATGCGCTACCCTGATAATCCATTAGCAATTAAAGCGGCTAAATTACTCAAACAAAGACCTGAACTATTAGAGATTAGGCAGCATACTCTGTTTAAACAAACCTTAAAATTGAGTGCCGCTAAGTTCACACAGTTAGTTCAACTTTTAAAAACACTCGATCCTTACCCCGGTTCACGGTTTTCGAGTCAACATACAGAATATATTGTACCTGATGTTTATGTGAAACTAATAAAGGGTCATTGGCAGGTTTCGTTAAATCCTAATGCCAGTCCGCAGTTAAAAATTAATGACTTCTATGCAGATCTACTTTTGAAAAAAGGCACATCGTCTGAGATTAAATACCTGAAAAGCAATTTACAGCATGCAAATTGGTTTATTAAGAGCATATATAGCCGAAATCAGACTATACTCAAAGTAACTCAACTCATCGTCCAGCATCAAAAGGCATTTTTGCAATACGGCGCACAGGCGATGAAACCTCTGGTATTACGCAATATTGCTGAGCAGCTTGAGATGCATGAATCATCCATTTCTCGGGCAACCACGCGAAAATATTTACATACACCCCGAGGGATTTTTGAACTTAAGTATTTTTTTTCGAGTCAGATCGCAACAGACGTAGGTGGAAGTTGTTCTGCAACGGCAATTCAATCAATGATTAATAGCTTGATTGAACAAGAAAACTTGAAAAAACCACTCAGTGACAATATGTTAACAATACAACTACAAAAGCAGGGAATAAAAGTCGCACGACGCACGGTAGCGAAATACAGAGAAGCGTTAAATATTCCAGCATCCCATGAACGAAAAATGTTAATATGAGGGTGCGAAGTTAGTAATTACTAGTAGATGGTTTAACTACATCTGAGTCAATAAAAGTATCAACAACGAAGAAAAGGAGTTTGCATATGCAACTTAAAGTAACTGGTCGTCATATTGAAGTCACTAAATCGCTTAATGGCTATATTCGTGACAAGATTACCCGCCTTAAACGCCACTTCGACCAAGTTTTAAATGTTCACGTTATACTAGAAGTTCAAAAAACTACCCATACAGCCGAAGCATCGATCCATTTAAGCGGTAACCATATTTTTGCGGATGCTAAAGCTGAAGATATGTATGTTGCTATCGATGCATTAATTGATAAGCTCGATCGGCAAATTGTTAAACATAAAGAAAAGTTAAAAGATCACCATCGCCAAGAGGGTTCCCACCGTAAAGTGGTAGAACAAGCTGAGTTAGAAACAGTTTAAAACTTAATCGAAAGGATTTTTGGATATGGATATTATCACCCTATTATCACCTGAAAGAATTGCATGTAATCAGGGACTACACAGTAAGAAACGTGCCTTTGAAAAGCTAGCACAACTGCTAGCGATAGGTCAAAATCAAGTCTCTCAAGCTGAGATATTTGATGCGTTGATTAATCGTGAAAAATTAGGGTGTACTGCATTGGGGGGTGGTATCGCCATTCCTCATGCAGGCTTATCAATTGGTCAAGCCAGAGCTGCAATTCTTTCCTTAAATGAAGGCATTGAACTGGATGCACCTGATAAAAAACCCGTAAAATTTCTCATTGCTATTCTATTACCAGAAAGTATGTCAGCCAGTAATATCAATATGTTACAAGAATTAACTACACTGCCTTACAATAAGCCATTTATTGCTAGCCTGTGTCATTATCAAGACCCGTCTGTTCTTATTGACTATTTTCATACCTTTTATGACAAGCCTCGTATCGCGGCATAAATACGCATATCACACTATTTTCTTCCTTTAATATATTTTATTTTCTCAAAAAAATAGGGATACACTAAATTATACGTTATTAGTATTTTATGTGAATCGAATTTTATGCACATTGTCATTATTACGGGTCTATCAGGGTCAGGAAAAACTCTTACGCTGAACACCTTAGAAGATCAAAATTATTACTGTATTGATAATTTACCCCCTCAGTTGCTTCCTAAACTTTTAAAAATAGCATTGGCGCAACAACGTAAAAAAATTGCAGTGAGTATTGATATACGCAGTGGTATAGAAAATATTCAGCAACTGCCTAAAGTGATTGCTAAAACCAAGTCACAATATAAAAATACTGAAGTTGTTTATCTTTATGCTCGAACGGAAATTATCAGAAAGCGTTACAATGAAACCCGTCGTCGTCATCCGCTCGCACACGCTAAACAATCCTTAAATGATTCGCTTGAGCAAGAACAAGGCTTATTTGCAGATATATCGAATGTGGCTGATCTGCATATTGATACGTCTAAAACAGATATTTATCAACTCAGTTATCTAATAAAACAACGCTTATGTGGAAAAAATATTCAAGGGATTGCCTTGATGTTTCAATCGTTTGGATTTAAACATTCAGCTCCTTGTGACTCAGACTTCACTTTTGATGTACGCTGTTTACCCAACCCTTATTGGGTCAGTGAATTACGAAAATTTTCGGGACAAGATCAAGCGATTAAAGATTGGTTATCACAACATGAGAGTGTGAAAAATATGGTCAATGATATTCAGCACTTTTTGAAAAATTGGATTCCTTCTTTTGAAGAAAACCAAAAAGCCTATATGACTATTTCGATTGGTTGTACAGGGGGACATCATCGTTCTGTCTATATTGTAGAGCAGCTAGCGGATATATTTGCACAACAATATGCTAAGAATAGCTTGGTACATCATCGTGAATTATCTAAATAATAAAAACTTATACGGATAATTACAATTTCCCAATAAATTTATCGCATTCATCCACTGTTGTATTGTTTCAATACTACGAATATGTTCTATATATAACACTCATATCATCAAATAAGAATCAGAGGGGTGACTGCCATGCCATATGAGAAAAGTCTTGTTCAACAGCTTGATTCCTTTTCTACTGCGATTGAACATGGTGCATTACCACAAGTGAGCGTATTACTGAATGCCCTCCATCCAGCCGAAATTGCCCACCTGATTGAATCATCACCTGTAGAACAGCGCAAAGTATTATGGGAACTGGTTGAAAATAGCAATGAGGGTGAAGTACTGATTGAATTACGGGATGAAGTGCGTGCTTCATTAGTACAAGATATGGCAGCAGGTGAAGTGATTGCCGCCGCTAAAGATCTCGATATTGATGATTTAGCCGACTTTCTACAGAGTTTACCTGAAAAACTGATTCCTCAAATTCTTGCCAGTTTAGATCGACAAAATCGGCAGCGATTAGAAACTGTATTAGCCTATCCTGAGGATACAGCAGGTGGAATGATGGATACTCATATCATTACTGCTCGTCCGAATGTCTCCATTGATGTTGTACTGCGTTATTTGCGCCGTTTACAAGAATTACCTTCTCATACCGATAATGTTTTTATTGTCGATCGTAATAATAATTATCTGGGTATTTTACCCATCGCGTATTTATTAACGCAACAACCCGAACAAATTGTATACGATATTATGCGAACCACAGGTAAAACCATTTCTGCAGATATGTCTGATAAAGAAGTGGCTATTTTATTTGAGGATAGAAATTGGGTCTCTGCGCCTGTATTGGATAATAACAATAAATTAGTTGGACGTATTACCGTTGATGATGTCGTGGATGTCATTCGTGATGAAGCTGAACATTCCGTCTTGAGTGCCGCAGGTCTGGATGAAGAAGATGATTTATTTGCCCCTGTGGTGATTAGTTCAGCACGACGGGCGGTTTGGCTTGGGACTAATTTACTCACGGCCTTACTCGCTTCAGCCGTGATTGGACAATTTCATGAAGTATTAGAAACCTTTGTTGCCTTAGCTATTCTTATGCCGATTGTTGCCAGTATGGGTGGTGTTGCGGGGAGTCAAACATTGACACTGGTCACCCGAGGAATTGCCTTGGGACAAATCAGTAAAAGTAATATTTTTATTTTATTTCGACGTGAAATTTGGGTTGGATTAATTAATGGTTTGATTTGGGCGAGTGTCATGGGTTTAGTCTCGTGGTTCTGGTTTCACAATCCCATGATCGGCGCAGTGATTGCTGCCGCGATGGTTATTAATTTATTGGTTGCTTCTAGCTTTGGGGTGCTGCTACCTGTTTTCTTGGATAAAGTCGGCATAGATCCTGCCTTAGCGGGTAGTGTTGCATTAACGACCATTACAGATGTGGTGGGTTTCTTAGCCTTTCTAGGCTTAGCAGGGCATTTTCTAGCTGTCTAAACGCGATCAAATATATTTGTGCATTCACAAATAAGAAAGCCCTCTGTTAAGCTGATATGAAAAATATCTGTACAGAGGAGCTTGAATATAGCAATAATTAACGCTGACAAATCGAACTATCATCAGGGACTTCAACACTTTTAACGATTACATCAATAAAGGTGGAAAATTCATTACTATCGACCACGTCAAGAATCCGTCCTAATACTTCGGGGTCAACTTGAGCAACAGTTTGCTTACCTGATTGCAATTGAATATAAACCCCCGCCGTACTGGTCTCTTTATCTAATTCCAATCTATTTTGGTCCTCAATGGCTAAATCATCATAAAAATCATCGACTTCATCCCAGTGTTCACCAATATCATCTTCAGCCACTTGAATAAGAATCGAGTCATGCACAGACTCAATACTTTCTTGCCATACTAATTGTTTACTTTTCAATAGTTGAGTAAATTGATCGCTAATATCACGACTAAAAAATAAATATTCCAACATATCACTCATAATGTTTTATCCTGTTTGCTACCTGATTTAGATATTCTAACTAATAACTTATCAAACCATCTTATCGGAAGTAAACATTTTAAACGGCTAAAAAGATGACTAGGCACAGTAACAAGGTAACGAGGTTTAGCTCGCTTACTTTCCAAAGCATGAATAATTTTTTTCAGTACAGCTTCAGGCGGTAATGTAAAAGGTACAACTGCTTCTTGTTTGGATAAACGTTGAATTTCTGTTTGATAACGCTGTTTATGAAAACTCGTCTCAATATCTATATTGTCATGCAAAGCTTGCAAGGCATTTGCCCTAAAACGGCTTTCAATTGGACCCGGTTCAATCAAAGAAACCTGAATATTAGTATCAAAGAGTTCCTGTCGTAGTGTATCTGCAAAGCCCTCAATCGCATATTTACTGGCATTATAAGCTCCGCGATAAGCAAGGGAAACAATTCCCAAAATAGAGCTATTAAAGATAATCCGCCCTGTATTATTTTGTCGAAATAGCGGCATTAGACGATTATTTAATTCAATCCAGCCAAATACATTGGCAGCAAACTGTTTTTCTAAGCAAGTACGGCTTAAATCCTCAACCGCACCAGGTTGACCATATGCACCATTATGAAACACAGCATATAATTCATTACTGGTTCTTAACATTAACTCATTTGCAGCATCATTCACACTCTCTGAACTGGCTAAATCCAACTCAATCACCTGCAAACCTTCAGACTCCAAACGCTGTATATCTTCCTGTTTACGCGCTGTCGCAAAAACACGGTAGCCTCGTGCTTGCAAACCTTTGGCGACACAATAACCAATACCGCTAGAACAGCCCGTGACTAATACATTTTTCATTGATATTTCCAAATAGTTAGCATTTTACTCTTTTTATAACATTAGCATTGTTCCCATGGAAGATTATGATACCGCCATCCATTGATATGACTACGATGGGAATTTTGATCTTTTTCACCCTCAAAACCGCCTTCTATATCAAAAACATGATTAAAACCTGAAGTGAGTAAGAGCTGACCCGCTTGCTGAGTGCGATTGCCACTACGACAGATTAATAAAATAGGAATATTGACAAAATGTTTAGGAGACCTCTTTTTCGCTGCATATTTAACTTCATTATAAAAGTTTGGATTAATTTCCCAGTCAGGGTCATCAAGCCATGCAATATGAACAGCATTAACGGGATGCCCTATAAATAGAAATTCCATTGAAGAACGTATATCAATGAGGATAGCGGTTGAATCTTTTTCTAAAAGAGCCTGTGCTTTATGAGGGGCTATCGGTATTATTTTATTCATATCTTCCTTTCACAACTTTGTCACTACCTAAAAAGAGGGGCTTTACGCTTTATATGGTAAACTGTTAGGCTCGCTAACGCTTGCACGGTAGATTCAAATATGTTCACAGGGATTATTGCCGCAATTGGAACAATTGCAGATATTCAACCCAAAGGTCAAGATGTCCGCTTATTGCTGAATACAGCTAAATTAGATTTATCTGATGTCAATATTGGTGACAGTATTGCGGTTAATGGTGTTTGTCTTACGGCAGTTCTGGTAAAGAAGGCAGGATTTTGGGCAGATGTTTCCAAAGAGTCACTGGCTTTAACCTCACTTGCCAATATTACCATTGGATCAGAGGTTAATTTAGAGAAGGCATTAACGCTAAATACCCGTTTAGGGGGACATCTTGTCAGTGGACATGTCGATGCTTTAGGCGAAGTGATTGAACAGTATGACGAAGGGCGTTCTACTCGTTTTTGGCTTAAAGCGCCTGATAGCTTGGCAAAATATATTTCAAGCAAAGGTTCAATTTGTGTTGATGGTGTGAGCTTAACAGTGAATGAAGTTGATGGTGCGAAATTTAAATTAAATATTGTGCCACATACGATTCAAGAAACAGTGATTAAACATTATCATATCGGTAGTAAAGTAAATCTAGAAGTTGATGTGATTGCCCGTTACTTAGAGCGTTTATTATTAGGTGATCAAGCAGCACAGGTTTCTAATCAAACTCAACAATCATCAGCGATTACAGAAGCATTTTTAGCAGAAAATGGCTTTATTAAATAAGGTTTTTAAAGCAATGAAATTTAATACAACAGAAGAAATTATAGCGGATCTTGCCCTTGGTAAGATGGTCATTGTGGTTGATGATGAAGATCGTGAAAATGAAGGCGATTTTTTAATGGCTTCGTCACAAGTCAAGCCCGAAGATATTAATTTTATGGCGACCCACGGAAGAGGTCTGATTTGCATGACCTTAACCGCACAGCGTTGTAAGCAGTTAGACTTATCACTGATGGTGCAAGGTACCAATCATGATATACATGGCACAAATTTCACTGTATCTATTGAGGCTGCACAAGGGGTAACAACAGGTATTTCTGCCCAAGATCGTGCCTTAACGATACAAGCGGCGGTTGCCAAAAATGCGACGGGTGATGATATTGTACAGCCGGGGCATATATTCCCTCTAAAAGCTCAATTGGGTGGTGTATTAACCCGTGCAGGTCATACAGAGGCAGGCTGTGATTTAGCAGGTTTAGCAGGTTTTGAACCCTCAGCCACCATTGTGGAAATTTTGAATGAAGATGGCACAATGGCACGTCGAGATGATCTATTTAAAATCGCAGAACAACACCATTTAAAAATTGGCACGATTGAGGATTTAATTAGCTATCGTATCGCCAATGAGAAAACTATCGAACGAATTCAAGAAGTTGAAGTCAATACCGAGTTTGGGAAATTTAAATTAATTGCCTATCAAGAGCCGACTAAACACAATACTCATCTTGCTTTAGTAAAAGGGGAAATATCCAGTGATACTCCTGTAATGGTACGGGTTCATTTAGAGAATGAATTATGTGATATGTTATCACTGACTGAGAGAGCTTGTGGTTGGCCTCTGCGTTCTGTGATGCAACGTATTCAAGCGGAAGGCCACGGTATTATTGTTATTTTACGGGATTTTATTGATACCCAAGATTTATTAAATCGTATTAATACGATTGAAGCAGATACCCATAAACCTGAAGCTGAGCAGGAAGTGTCCTCATCACAAAAAGATTTGCGTACCTTTGGTATTGGCGCACAAATACTAAAAGATATTGGGGTAACTAAAATGCGGGTAATGAGCGCACCGATGAAATTCCATGCAATTGGTGGCTTCGGTTTAGAAATTATTGATTATGTACAGGATTAGCAGGAATAAATAATGCAAGATATTAAAGTAATTGAAGGTGATTTTACCTCAGCCAATGGCACATATGGCATTTGTGTGGCACGTTTTAATGAATTTGTGGTAGAAGGCTTACTCACAGGAGCTGTTGATGCACTGCGTCGTCATGGCGTTGATGCTAACAATATAGAAATTACGCGCGTACCCGGTGCGTATGAACTGCCCCTAATTGCCCAAGCAATGGCAAAAAGTGGAAAATACGATGCAATTATCGGACTCGGTGCAGTCATCCGTGGCAGCACTCCTCACTTTGATTACGTCGCAGGTGAGTCTGCTAAAGGACTTGCAGCCGTTAGCATGAATCACTGTATCCCCGTAATCAACGGCGTACTGACCACCGAAACCATTGAACAATCCATCGAACGCGCAGGTACAAAAGCAGGCAATAAAGGCGCAGAAGCTGCCCTCGGTGCAATCGAAATGGTCTCATTACTAAAGAAATTTTCTTAGTCAATCTTCATCCTACTTAAAACCTTTTTCACCTTAATATAATAGGTTTGAGGATTTAAGGAGAAAGTGATCAGCGTTGCAATCAGTGACCATTCGAGGCAGGGATGCCGAGACGAGCGTACAAGGATGTATTCACCGCGTATCACTGACTGCAACACTTATCGCTTAGATTGATTAAACTAATATCACTTAACTAAACAACACCCTAAACTAAACACCTGTTTTCTAATGCAAAACAGTGCACATTTAAAGAAGAAACGATTATGTCTAGAAGAAGAAAAATATCCGATGCTCAAAAACTTATCGCTGAACGTCGTGTGGCTCGTAAACTGGCCTTATTCGCTATTTATCAATGGCAAATGACACAGCATTCCCTCCAAGAAATCTATATCCAATTACAATACGCTGATATTTATTCAGGTGATTTTAGAAAAGCGGATACAGCTTTTCTCTTTAGTTTAATTAAATATGCCTTAAATAATGCTGAAGAAATTGAAGCATTAATCCAACCCCATTTACAACATCGTCAATTGAAACAGGTTGATATGATTGAGCAAGCAGTACTACGTATGGCAACGTGTGAATTACTCAACCATACAGAAACACCTTATAAGGTAGCCGTGAGTGAAGCGGTGAATATCACTAAAAAATTCGGTGCAGATCAAGGACATAAGTTTGTTAATGGCGTGATGACGCAATTAATTATTCAATTACGCAGTTTAGAAGTCAGTGCAGAAAAACCTTTGGATATAATTTCAAAGGTAAGTACAAAAAAGACTTTAGAGGTGAGTGCAGAGAAACCTTTAGATGCAACACCAAAGGTAAGTACAAAAAAGACTTTAGAAGAGAAGAGTGCGAAGAAGCCCTTAAAAGTAAGCTCAAAGATAATTACAAAAAATACTTTAAAGGCAAGTTTAAATATAAGTATAAAAAAGACTTTAGAAGAGAGTGTTGAAGCAAGCTAATGGCAGATGAGTTTTCTATAATTGAGCGTTATTTTACATGGGACGATTCGCCCAAATCTGTCCATCAGGGGGTCGGTGATGATGCCGCACTGTTAAATTTACCTTTAGAGCAACAGCAATTAGTAGTTTCAGTTGATACCCTCATTTCAGGCGTGCATTTTCCTGTTGAGACGAATGCTCATGCCATTGCACATAAAGCATTGGCCGTTAACCTCAGTGATTTAGCCGCGATGGGTGCAGAGCCTGCATGGTTTACACTGTCATTGACCTTGCCTAACACCGATACTGAATGGTTAAGTGAATTTTCTGAGGGACTAAAAAGCTTAGCCAAGCTACATAATATCTTTTTAGTCGGGGGAGATACTTGCCGTGGGAAATTAAGTATTACCATTCAAGTGATGGGTTTTGTTAAGCAAGGTAAAGCATTATTACGTAGTACGGCACAACAAGGTGATCATATCTACGTCACGGGTACTTTAGGTGATGCAGCGGCGGGTTTAGCCGTTTTACAAAATAGATTATTCTTAAGTCCACAAGATACAGCTGAATGTGTTAGTAAACTTGAATACCCACAGCCTCGTAATTCGATGAGTCGTTTATTACAAGGCTATGCATCGGCATGTATTGATATTTCGGATGGTCTACTGGCTGACCTACAGCATATTTTAGATGCCTCAAACGTCGGTGCTAAAATTAATACTCACACAATCCCCTTATCATCTGCATTAAAGAAATTAGACCATAGTAAGGCATTAGAACTCGCACTGATTGGGGGCGATGATTATGAGTTATTATTTACCATTAGTCCTTTAAAAGCCTATCAACTTAAACCCCTGATTCGTTCCCGTAAACTCAATATACGTTGCATCGGTACAATCGATCAATCAATGAATAAAATTAAGCTGCACCCTGAGATTAATTTACCCCATAATGGTTACCAACATTTTTCATAAATTGAGTTTTCGATGAGTCGTCACATCAAGGTTAGCCCTAAAACCGTATTTACTAATCCTATCCATTTTTTAGCATTTGGATTTGGAAGTGGTTTAGCTCCCTTTGCACCTGGTACCGCAGGAACATTGGCTGTGATTCCGATTTATTTACTGATGCAACCCTTAGATCTACTACAATACGGAGTATTATTAGGACTTATTTGTATTATTGGTATTTGGATTTGTGGGGAGTCTTCACGCCGTTTAGGCGTACATGATCACGGGGGGATTGTCTGGGATGAGTTTGCTGGCTATCTGATTACGATGTTTGCAGTCCCTTTTGCATGGCAGTGGATTATTATTGGTTTCTTATTATTTCGACTCTTTGATATTTGGAAACCTTGGCCAATTCGTTATATCGACAAACAGTTAACGGGGGGCTTAGGCATTATGTTAGATGATATTTTAGCAGGTATTTTTGCTGCTATTTGCTTACAAATTTTAATCGTACTAAATTGAGTTTACGCTATACCTGTATCCGCTTATTTTTTATACTAAGCCAGTAAAAATTAACGTAACCTATTTACGATAGTATCGCTAAATATTTATAAATGATCTATCAATTTAAGCCGTTAATTAACGATAAATGCCTAAATTATAGAACAGCGCGTTCTATACTAAGGTGCAATGTAGCTTAAGCTATTTAATTATTAGAAATTTCAAAGGTTCACTCTATGAGAGTATTAGTTGTTGAAGATGAAAACGACATCCGTGAACAAATTGCGGAAGAATTAGGAGCAGCAGGGTTTGTAGTTGATCTCGCTGCTGATGGTATACAAGGGCGTTATATGGCTTGTGAATACCCCATCGATATTGCCGTCATTGATCTGGGACTTCCAGAGGTGAATGGCATTGAGATTATTGAAGCAGTCCGTGCCAAAGGGCTGGATTATCCGATCTTAATTTTAACTGCTAGAGGACGCTGGCAGAATAAAGTGGAAGGTTTAGAAGCAGGTGCAGATGATTATTTGGTTAAGCCCTATCATTTTGAAGAGTTGATCGCCCGTCTTAAGGCCTTATTAAGAAGAAATAACCGTTGGACACAAGCTTCACTGGTTTGTGGTCCAATTACCTTAAACACTTCTGAACAACGGGTTATTTTAAACGGCGAGGAGGTTATTTTAACCGCATATGAATATAAGGTATTAGAACACCTAATTTTACATGCTGGTGAAGTTATCTCTAAAACACATTTAACAGAAAGCCTTTATGCTGAAGATTCTGATCGTGATAGTAATGTGATTGAGGTCTTTATTCGTCGTCTAAGAACTAAATTAGACCCTGATAACACTTTGAAGCCCATTGAGACCTTGCGTGGTCGTGGCTATCGTTTCACTTTACCACGAAGTACATGAATTCACTCCGAGCTAGGCAATTAGTTAGCACACTAGGGATTATGATCGTTGGTATCTTAATCCTTGGTTTGACACTTAATCATTATTATAAACAAAGTGCGATAGAAGAACGTCTTGAAAAGATGTCAGACTATACGGACGAGTTGCTTGGCTTCTTTATTTTTAATCGAGGGCATTTTGTCCTTGATGTTGATGCTAAAAAAAGTTTTGATGAATTCTTACGAACAAATAAATTCGCAACGGATGGTTCTGATGCTGTTTTTGGCTATTTGCAAGATGTATCAACTCAAGAGTTGCTTTGGCACAGCTATGATCCTTATGAAGGTAAAGAGTCTCTACAAAAAACCCAAAATTATTTATTAACCTTTGATCTTATTAGTGAGCCTAACCAGCGTAACAAAAATATCCTTAGACCTGTTATGCCGAGGGATCCCCCTGACCCTATGCCAACGGTATTCTCAAAAACGCATGCTGTCGCAAGCTTAGGTTTTAGCTACTCGCCTCATAGTGATTATCAACTGGTGGTTGCAGGAAATTTGCAATCGTTAGATGTTGCTAATGAGCAACAGATCACCTTATTGGTGATTTTATTCTTTATTTCTATTTTATTAGTGATTGTTTCACAAATGGCTTTAAGCTTTTGGGTGGTATCCCCGATTCAATACTTTGAAGAAGAAGTCCGTGAAATTGAAGCAGGTAAACAGGAATTTATTGCCGATACTTACCCTGAAGAACTCGTCCCTGTTAAAAATGCGATTAATGCTTTATTGCATTATGAGAAAGGACAAAAGCAGCGTTATCGGGATGCACTGGATGATTTAGCCCACAGTCTTAAAACACCGCTAGCGGCTATGCAAGGTTTTATTGAACAAGAGCAACGTAGTGGGCGAGGTGATAACCCCAGAATTAAGGGTATGGGGGGACAACTTGAGCGTATGAACGATATTATTGCGCATCAATTACGCCGTGCCGTTGTACATGAGCAATACGCCATGATAACTCCTGAAGCGGTACAGCCCATATTAAAACGCTTAGCGAATTCACTTCAAAAAGTATATCGTGATAAAAATATTGAGTTTGCTTTGACTGTGCCAGAAATAGATAAATGCCGTTTGGAATATGATGATTTAATGGAATTATTTGGTAATTTAATGAATAATTCTTGCCGATTCTGTGAAAATGTTGTCGCGGTTTCCTCATCTCATGAACAAGATATGCTAGTTGTTGATATTGATGATGATGGTATGGGCTTTCCTGAAAATGAACCCTCCAAACTATTACAACGGGGCATACGTGCTGACAGTAAAACAGAGGGACAAGGTATTGGCTTAGCTGTTTCCACTGAAATTGTGACCTCAGTCGGTGGGAAAATAGAATTACTTACCTCTCCGCCCCCTTATCTGGGTGCAAGAGTCCGTCTACATTTACCCATTTAACCTCTTAATCCATACCAATTCACTCACTGCTAAGCCTAAGCCATCGCTAAAAGTTAACCTCTAATAATGATAATCGTGTTATGACCGAAAAAAAACGTTTTCTACAATCGCTTTCAGAATCCCTGACCTTACGGTTTTTTATTATTGGATTTTTAGTGTTATTAATGCTGATTCCTTTGCTTATGGTACAGGGGGTTGTTAATGAACGAAGCTATCGTCAAGCTGATATTTTAAATGATATTGCCTCAACATGGGGACAGTACCAAACTCTACAGGGACCTATTTTACTTATCCCCTATGTGGATCATCTGATTAATATGGACACGGTGACAGATAAAAATGGTGAAACCAGAACTATCACTAAAGATGTATTTGAGGATAAAACAGCCATTATTTTACCAACTGAATTAAATATTAATGTTAATTTACGCGAAGAACAACGGCATCGCGGTATTTACAAAACACTGGTTTATACGGCTGATATTAATTTATCAGGTAATTTTGATTATGCGGCACTAGTGAGTGAACAAGAACAGCGCCGTCGTTATCAATGGGATCAAGCTCGTATCATTATCGGTTTAAGTGATACCAAAGCCATTACAGGTAATGCGTTGTTTACATGGAATGAAAAACAAATTGCACTCAGCCCAGGTACTCGTCTGCCTGATTTAATCGAAACAGGCTTTAGTGCTGTACTCAAACCAAGCCGTTTGGATGAACTCAATACACAACACAATTTTAAATTACAGTTGAGTGTTAAAGGCAGTGAAGGATTTAAATTTACACCCTTAGGACAAAATACTGAAGTACATATGACTTCTGCTTGGCCGCACCCTAGTTTCCAAGGCGATATTTTACCCAATGAATATGAGACAGGTGTTGATGGCTTTTCTGCCAAATGGGCAATTCCACATTTAGCCCGTAGTTATCCCCAACAATGGGTGATGCAAAAGGAATCTTACCCATTAGATGAACTGACTGCTGGAGTTAATCTATTTGAACCTGTCTCACTTTATTCCAAAACGTCTCGGGCAGTAAAATACGGTGTTATGTTTATTGTAATGACCTTCTTAAGTTTATTGATTGTTGAAGTTGTCACTCAAGCTCGACTGCATTTATTGCAATATATGGTGATTGGTTTTGCACTTAGTTTGTTCTATCTAATTTTGCTCTCACTCGCAGAGCATATTCGCTTCTTACATGCCTATATTAGTGCGAGTGCGGTTACAGTCAGCATTATTAGCCTGTATTCCTTAGCTGTATTGCGTTCAAAATGGCGAGGGACTCTGATTTTCTTTTTATTAACTAGTTTATATGCTGTGCTATATGCTTTATTACAATTAGAAGATTATGCCTTACTACTCGGTAGTGCTTTATTGGTATTAATAACTGCAACGATCATGTATGTAACTCGGAATTTACAGAAGTAGCTATGAAATAGTGCATTATATATGTCAATCCCAAATTCTTTCTGATTGATATATAAACCATTAATTTCTGTTTCCTTGGCTAAAATAAAACAGTTTGAATTTGCTTAATGACGTTAGCAAACACTTTATCCTGATCATGGATACACAAAGCGCGCAAGGGTTGGTTGTATGAATTAATGGCTTTAAATGTTTGCAAACTATCTTTATAGCGAAACCGACTGGATTCTAAAATTACGGGAATAATTTCTGTACCTCGGCTTTTAGCTTGTTGTAATAAAAAGCCTAATATTGAGCCTTGCATAAAACCTGATGCCATTAGATGTGGGGAGACCATTAATATAATGGCTTGAGAGTGATAGAAATCAGATTCTATTTTAGAGGAGGATTCTGCTAGTGATTTTTCTTGAATATCTTTTTCAGACCAGAATAGTAATGTGGCTCGACCCTGCAGTATGCGTAAATGGCTCTGTAAAGTATGCAAACTATGTTGATTTTTTTCACTATGAATAATCACAATATTACGCTGATTTAACTCTGTCTCAGTGCCTGTTTGCTCTGAATATATAGCTGTTTGTGCTTGAAAAATGGCACTATTGGGGATTTGTGTAATCAGCTTTCCATAAGTAGGAATTTTCCAACGTTGGGCTTTTAAGTAAGAAAACAAAAAGGATTCATGATTCATATAAGAGGCACAATCAAACATTAGCTTCGCACCTTCGCTCCATGATTCAGGCGATTGTGCATAAATAGATTTAGGTGTAATTTCTTGATGATCATTGATATATAAGCTGATAATCACAATATTTTCATCGCGCAACTGTTCAACCTTGGCAATAATTTCTTCTGCACCACTATTAGGCGCTTCTCCATCAGAAAAAATGATCAATATTTTATTGCCATAAGTCTGTTGTTGTTGCTCACGATCAAATAATTCCTCAACCGTATTTAAGCCTTCTAACATTGTGCTAGTGCCATACATTAAAGGGGCAATACTTTTGATTTTTTGTTGATAAAACGACCAATTGTCAATTAGCTCGGCCAAGCTAATGGGGTTAGCTTTCTTATATTTGGATAAAACAATATCGGATAATAAATTCTTAACCGCCGCATATTCTGCCGTTCTTAAGGTATGTAGAGGATGGTTAACCCCATATGCATAGGCAAATAATTTGATATTTTTATCAATCACTAATTCTTGATTTAAATAGCTACTTTTATCTGCAAAAAGATCAATAATATTGCGTTCAATTAGGTTTACATAGTGTTGAATGCTCGCCATACCCGCATAACGCATTGAGGCGGATACATCCATTAATACGCCAACTAACCACGGTGCAGCCGCGCTGGGTCTATAAAGATCGATAACTGTATACCTTAGAAAAATCTTTTAAAAAATGATTATATCGAATTGCTGCCAGCTATGATGACGATAAATTAAGTCGCAGTTTCTAAACTTGCCTCAATTTGCATTAAGATGCTTTCTAGTTTTTCTTTATAATCATTGGGTTCAGCCCATAAACCGCGTTGCATGGCTTCAATTAAACGTTCAGTCATTTCTTGCATGGCATGAGGATTATTATTTTGCAAAAATGCCGCATTATCAGAATCGAGTAGATAAGTATCACTGAGCTGCTCATATTGATAGTCTTGAATTAAATCTGTTGTGGCATCATAAGCAAACAGATAATCAACCGTCGCTGCCATTTCAAAAGCACCTTTGTAACCATGTCGCTGCATTCCCTTAATCCATTTAGGGTTTAAAACTCGAGAGCGAATCACACGATTTAGTTCTTCTTGCAGAGTCCGAATTTTAGGTTGAGCAGGGTTAGAGTGATCACCATGATAAACCTGTGGATCTTTACCACTGAGTACCCGTACCGCATTACTCATTCCACCTTGAAACTGATAATAATCATCAGAATCTAATAAATCATGTTCACGATTATCTTGATTTTGCACGACCACTTGCAACTGTTCTAGGCGATGTTCAAAGATTGCATGAGCGGATTCGCCCACACTATTTTGGTCATAAGCATAACCACCCCAATTAATATAAGCACGGGCTAAGTCACTATTATCATCCCAGCAGCGTTCATCAATTAAACCTTGTAAGCCCGCGCCATAACTATTCGGTTTTGAGCCAAATATTCGCCATGTTGCTTGACGTTTGGCTGTTTCTGCATCTAAACCTGATTGTGACAGTAATTTAATATCGGTATAAATTCGGGTTTGTATGGTATTTAAATCACCCGAATCAGGATAATCTGCCAAGGCTTCCACCGCAGCAGCAAATAAGCGCACTACATTTGGAAAAGCATCCCGAAAAAAGCCTGAAATGCGTAAAGTGACATCGACCCGAGGACGATTTAATTGCATTGCAGGAATAATTTTAAAATCAATCACGCGTCCATTGTATTGATCCCAAATAGGTTCAACCCCCATCAATGCAAAGGCTTGAGCGATATCATCACCGCCTGTTCGCATCGTGGCTGTACCCCACACAGATAAACCTAAACTGGTTGGATATTCGCCTTGTTCTTGTAGATGTCGCAAAATTAATTGTTCAGCGGAGGCTTTACCCAGTTGCCATGCTGCCAAACTGGGAATAGCCCGTGTATCAACAGAATAAAAATTACGCCCTGTTGGCAAGGTATCTAAACGTCCCCGTGTTGGCGCACCACTTGGTCCCGCAGGCACAAACTGTCCTTCTAAGGCAGCAATAAATTGTTGTATTTCATTGTCGCCACAGCTATCGAGACTCGGCGCAAGCTGTTGTTTGATTTTATCGAGGTAAACATAGGTTTGAGGAAAGTCATCTGCATCAATAGGGTATTGATAATTGAGCAATTGTTTTGCAAATAATTCTAAACGTTCACGACTATCAGCTGCATTACGCCATAGACTAGATGACAGTACAGATAAACATTCAGGCTTGCTGTACTCCCACGGACTTTGATCTGCTTGTAATGGATCAAAGTCCCAAG
Source organism: Thiotrichaceae bacterium (assembly GCA_015486375.1). Taxonomy (GTDB): domain Bacteria; phylum Pseudomonadota; class Gammaproteobacteria; order Thiotrichales; family Thiotrichaceae; genus S015-18. The sequence goes on along the minus strand of WFRR01000106.1, from coordinate 39,328 downwards.
CAAAATCAGCCGATAAAGCATGCAGTAAACCTACCCCTAAATACGTTGGCAAACGACTAAGCGCAATTAAACTGTCAATACGCTGCTCGCCTTTCGGACTTTCTCCAAAGGTATGTAAGCCATCACGTATTTGACTTTCCTTTAATTCACATAAATAAGCATCTAATTCACCCAGTTTTTCAGTTTGCGTTTCCCCTTTGATTTCATGAATTAACTGTGTATTTTGCAGTGCCTTGAATATTTGTTCTTGTAAATACTGCTCTCGACGTTGATCCAAGCCCATTGCTTGATAATATTCATCCACTAATTGTTCTAATAGCAATAAGTCGCCATAGTTTTCTGCGCGGGTCATCGCTGGCATTAAGTGATCTAAAATAACCGCTTGAGTACGACGTTTTGCTTGTGTGCCTTCCCCTGGGTCATTGACAATAAAGGGATATAAATGTGGCATTGCACCTAAAATTGCATCGGGCCAACACGCATTTGAGAGTGCTAAACTTTTGCCCGGAAGCCATTCCAAATTACCATGCTTTCCAATATGAGCAATCGCATCGACTTGATAGATATGCCGTAACCAAAAATAAAAAGCTAAATAATGATGCGGTGGAACAAGGTCAGGATCATGATAGGTAGCACTAATATCCATGTTATAGCCACGTGCAGGTTGAATACCCACAAAGGTTTTTCCTAAACGAATTCCTGAAAGCATAATGCGTTGTTGGCGTACTTTAGGATCATTTTCAACTTGTCCCCAGCGTTCTAATACCTCATCCTGATTTTCTTGTGGTAGTTGCTGAAAATAGTCTTGATAGGTAGGTATAGATAAACTTTGCTGACAGGCTTTTAAGGAAAAGTGATCAGGATTATTACTGACATAATTGAGTAATAACTGAATTAAAGCATTTCCATTTTCAGGAATATCACGAACATCAAAACCCGCTTGTTGCATTGCCAATAGAATATTAATCGTTGATGCGGGGGTATCTAAGCCAACCCCATTACCAATGCGTCCATCCTTGGTAGGATAATTAGCCAGAATTAAGGCAATCCGTTTTTCTTTATTTGGCTTATGTTGTAACGCTGTCCATTTCTTAGCTAACTCAATACAAAAACGCGCGCGCTCCTTTTGTAAGCGATAAGCAATAATTTCCATTTGGGTACGTTGATCACGCTTCAGCGAACTTTTAAAAGCGATCGCGCGGCTAATAATTCGCCCATCCATTTCGGGTAAAGCAATATTCATAGCTAAATCCCGTGAATGTAAACCGAGGGGATTATCTTGCCAATCTTCACGATTATTAGCTGCAAAAATCAATTGAATCACAGGAATAGTTTTACTGAAAATATTTTGAGTTTCATCACGACTAAAATTGAGAGGCGTTTTATCTGTATCATCAGCACTACCACTATTGGCTGCAAAGCTGGTGGTATTAAGAATAATATCAATATTTTCTGTCACCAGTAGCTGATTGATTAGCTTTAAACTACTCACTTCTTTAAGTGAACTAATCGCCACAGGCAAAGCATTCAGTTGTTGCTCCTGCATCAATATAAGTAAATCATCAAAGGCTTGTGTATTACCTGATTGAATATGAGAACGATATAAAATAACTAATGCGGTGGCATGGTTTGCATTCCATTTTTTTTGCCAATATTGCAAGGCTGCATGGGTATTGGTATGCAAGAGAGAAGGCTGATAAATCCATGCTTTGTCTAATCTGTGAGGTGCTTGCCATGTCCTTTTTTGACCAAAAAAGCGTTGTGCTAAATAATAAAAGAGATTAATACTATTTTTTTGCCCTGCTTGACGTAGAAATTGCCAAATACGCATACAGTCATTTTCTTCTGCACGGCTCATTGCAAACAGTTGTTGATCAACTTGATCATCACCTGAAACAATCACTAAAGGAATCTGTTTACTTTGTGTCAGAAGTTGTAATTGATCTAAACCATACGACCAATAGCTATAGCCTCCTAGTAATGATACGACGATCAACTTGGCATATTCAAGCACTTGAGTACTGTATAAATCAAATGCGGCTGCCTTATTAAGGTGAATAATATTAGCTAAACGTAAAGAGGGATAATCACGGGGTAAATGCGCTGCAACCTGAGCTAATAAACTCAGAGAGCTGTCTTGTGAGGATAAAATAACAATATCAGCAGGTGATTGTTGTAAATCAATAATACCTTCGTCATCACTAAATCCTCCTGGTTTGGCAGCAAGTAAGTGCATAGATTCGACTCTAGAAAATAATTATCAAGATTGCCATAAAAACGATTCTTGTGCTTATTGCTAAAGTGGTAAAGGTTAAAGTGTTTTAAACTGCTATGATCTTATGATTATTTTTAATAAAGACCTTAATAATTTATGCAAATAGAAGATCGCACCAGTATGGATATTGATTGGGAAGCAGAATTCGTGGATGACCCTGACTTTCTCGCACTTCCCCCTGATGGACAAAAAAAGCTATTAGAATTCTTAGAACGTTCACTGGATATGAAAGTGGCTGCAATCTATGGCAGTGAAGATGAGAACGTGCAAGAATCGTGTGTCGATTGCGGCTCTCTCACCTCATACTGCCAAGCAAAATGTTGTACCTTAATGTTTGCACTCACAGAGCGAGAAGTGCAAGCGAATAAAGTTGCTTACAATAAAGATAGACCTTTCTTTATTGCCCGTGATGAATCCGATGGCTATTGTCCACATCTTAATCGTAATAATTTTCAATGTGAAGTATGGGACGATCGTCCTATTCGTTGCCGTTCATATGACTGTAAAGAAGATACCTATATCTGGCCAAATGGCTTCGCTCAACCCTCTTGATCTTGAGGGGGTGGTATCTGTAAGAAAAAGCTTTGTTCTTTAAGTTGTTTTAAGACTATTTTTACATCAGCATTGGCAAGTGCTTTATCTTTATTGAGTTTCAATTGAAATGCGAACTCAACCCGCCCCAATAATTTTAGGAGTTCTTCAGGTATATCACTGAAATTATTTTTTTCGGTGATATACAGATAACTGCCGACTTTTCGGCTGCTACGATAAATATAACAATTCATTTTAATAAGACTTTAAGGACGATTTTGTTTAATAAGACGTTCAAGTTTACGGATATTATCGGCTTTAACTTCGAGGGTTGCCGTCACATCATTTTCAATATACTCAATAATAAGGCGATCACTATTAGACTTTAATACTTTTCCCTCTATGACTTCACCATCTTTTTGTTGTAAGCGCACATGCTCATCACTGAGTCCCGATGTTTCATTATCATCGACCGCTTCAAATACTAATTGGTACAATACTTGTTTCGGTAGCTCTTTAATGTCACCCTCATAATCACTAACATTAGACTGCTTCGGCTCAGCAGGTACGACTTCTTTAGCAGGGGCTTTTGTGTCATTATTTTGGTCAGTTTTGGCTATATTTTCAGTCTTTGATGATGAACTTATCGGTAAATTAAGACCAAATTTTCCACCTTCACCGACACTGAGTAGGTGAGCATTGCCTCCGCCATACCACGCACCTAAAGCCAATATAAATCCGACCATTCCAAGGTAAAAACCAATGTGTGATCTGTGCCACACACTCGGTAGTATAATAATGTTGAGGAAGGGAATTAAAGCAATAATACCTGTAAAAAAATGGTGTTTAAAGCCGCCTAACACAACGATAAATAAGCCAATAACAAATAATATAATTCCAACTATTAGCGCAATAGATAAGGCGAGTTCCATCTGTGAATCCTTAGGTATATTTATAAATTAGGGAGTACTGATTTTTTCAAAAAGTCTGCATCCATTCGATAAAAATCTTCTTAGAGAGTATATGAAAGAAAGTACGGTAATATCAAGTACCGAGTAGTAGCAGTTTTTAGCTCTCTTAACCATATTGGGGCTAAAAGTTCTTTTGATATAATAGATCCCATACTCCATGCCCACGATCTAAACCGCGTTTTTCAAATTTTGTTTGTGGACGATTTGCAGGTTTTTCTGCATAGGGTTGTTCAGCCATACTATCAAAATCAGAATGGGCTTCCATTACTCGTGCCATATGTTCAGCGTAAGCTTGCCAATCTGTTGCCATATGAAAAACGCCATTTTTATGTAATCGACTGGCTAATAATGTCACAAAGTCAACTTGTACGATACGACGTTTACGATGCTTGTTCTTATGCCACGGATCAGGAAAGAATAACTGCACCCGATCCAAAGCCTGTTCTGGAATCATATTTTCCAGTATTAATACCGCATCCTCACGAATTATTCGAATATTGCTTAATTGATATTCATCAATAAGATGCAATAAATGCCCCACGCCTGGAGTATGTACTTCAATACCAATAAAATTTCGTTCAGGGGCATTCCTTGCCATTTCTGCTAATGAAGTGCCATTACCAAAACCAATTTCTAAGGTAATCGGTGCTTGTCGAGAAAATAGTGCTTCTAGATCGAGCATTTGTTCAGAAACTTCAATACCATACTTTGACCAAAAATTTGCTAAAGCATATTCTTGACCAGAGGTTAAACGTCCTTGTCGTAATACAAAACTGCGTACAGTACGCATAAAAAGCTTGTTATTCATAGTTTAGAAAAATGTACCATCAATCGGAGAGGAGGCAGAAGCATAGCGTTTACGTGGCATACGCCCAGCTAAAAAGGCTTCACGTCCAGCTTTTATGCCTTTGTTCATTGCAGATGCCATCAGTATAGGGTCTTGAGCAGCAGCAATTGCCGTATTCATTAAAACACCATCACAGCCCATTTCCATTGCAATTGCAGCATCAGAAGCTGTACCCACGCCTGCATCAACAATAATAGGCACATTGGCATTTTCAACAATTTCCATAATATTATACGGATTACGAATACCCAAACCTGAACCAATCGGAGCGGCTAAAGGCATAACAGCAACACAGCCCATTGACTCTAATTCTTGTGCAACAATCGGGTCATCATTGGTATACACCATAATATCAAAACCGTCATCTACTAATATTTGTGCGGCTTGAATGGTTTGCCCAATATGAGGGAATAGGGTTTTTTCATTACCAAGTACTTCGAGTTTGACTAGTTTATGTCCATCCAGTAACTCACGCGCTAACTGACAGGTACGCACCGCATCATCAAGGTTATAACAACCTGCAGTATTCGGCAGTAATGTATATTTATCTAAAGAAATGACATCCAATAGATTAGGCTCATTCGCATTTTGTCCAATATTGGTACGACGGATTGCAACGGTGATAATCTCTGCACCACTGGCTTCAGTTGCGAGTTGTGTTTCAGTCAAATCTTTGTATTTTCCCGTACCAACCAGCAAACGCGATGTATAAGATTTACCTGCAATGGTGAGTGTATCCTTTACCATAATGCCTATCCTTTTTATCCAATGACTATAAATAAGGGCTGCATTCTATGCTAATTGCGCGGAGTTTTTTTGACTAAATTTCATTCTATTGAGACGTATCAACTAATCTTTTTGTAATTGTTGTTTACGATAATTGACAAAACTAATCGCAAAACGTCGTCCTAGTTCAATTAATCCCTTAGCATCGTAGTGAACCTTATCATAAATCATGGTTAAGCCATCATTGGATACCAGCAGTGTATTCGATAGCTCTTTAGCCACTTGTGCCTGTGCCGCTCGTACCTGCTTTTCCATCGGAAAGCTGCTATTTTTTTGATTGATCTGCCCAATTAAAAAAGGCACATGATTAGCATTTAAATCTTGACGTAAGGTTTGGATAAAATGTTTTAGATTCTTTGCATAGCTATTCGCGCTTGCTTCAGTCCGCGCATCCGTTTCACCCTGCATCCATACAATGGCTTCAATTTTACTGCCATTAGATGGAGCTACAAATTTTACTTGGCGTAATAAGCCTTGATACAGAGCTTTACTCGGTAACCATTCTTGAATAGAAGAGCCACTCGCAGCGGATTTAATAATAATAATTTTTTCTTTTGGGAAAATTTTTGCCATTGCATGAGCGAATTGTACTTCAGGTCCGAAATATTGATATTTAGCTAAACCTGATTGTCGCCCATGCGTATAAAACTCTATATTTTCGGGTTGTTGACGTAGATTAACAGGCAGCTTTGTTGTTGCACCGCGTCCCATCATATTGGATTGTCCTGCTAAGATAAAAATATGGGTCTTATTAGGGTTCGATGCTGCATAGCTAGGAAAAGAAAGGCTAAACAAGATGCTTAGCAATACGCTGATTTTGAGAGAATTTATCATAATGTGAGATTTATTTAAGTCAATAAAAAATAATTGAATAGCAATATTATGGCTGAGCGCGCAGTAAAATTTGTTCTTCTTCTACACCTTGGATACTTTCTAGACTAAGAATAAATTTATACGGTGATTTTACTTTGCTATTGGCTTTAAATGCCACAATACGTGAATCTTGCATAAATTTACCTTGTTGAAATACAGCGGTAGAAAAAGCTTCGGTGGTATTACGATCATATATGCGTAAATGATATTGTTGTTGTTTTGATGTCGCAGGTAAGTTTTTAAACTTCATCACCCCATCATGTTCTGCCTGACTCCAAACAATACTACCTTCAATAGCTTTAGCAATTGGATTTAAACTACGCATCCATGCATATTCTGCTACATCGGGGTAGCTTAATAAATAATCCAATTGTTTTTGTACATTGTACTGTGATAATTGAGCAGAAGTGTTTTTTTGATAGTAACTATAGGCATACGGTAAGCTCACCAATACAGCGATTATAATCAAGCTACTGGGAATAATGACCCGTAGAAACTGAGAATGCTGCTTCTTGATGGAAACAGAAGGTGTCTCTGCTATTTTTCCGAAATTATTTTTTAACTCGTCCATGATATTTTGATATGCCTAACTCATTGTAGTGACTTTAAAAAACATAGTAGTTTAACAAAATTAAATCAAGTAGATAGCAGAAACAAGCCTTAAATACTTTAATCTGCATTTGCTATCAGATGTTCTCGAACTTCCTGACTTAATTTTTCTTGGGTTTCTTGTATAAATTCGTCCACAGAAAGACTGCTTTGAACACGTATATCTAAAGAACTTAAGGTTTTATTGTAGGGGGGTGTATTGGTTGAATTGGCCGCGTATTCTTCCTCAATATTTAAGCTGTCAATTAATTCGAGCGTGTAAGGCAATGAGTAAAAGAAGCTAATGACAAAGGCAATACCCAGTGTCATCGGAATATTAGTACGATAGATTTTTTTAGTAAAAAAGAAAATCAACAGTAATGGCAAGATAAAATAACTAATCTGGGCTGAAATTTCCAAGGGTGTATTAGAGCTAAAGAAGTAATTTAAGCTATGCCCTATATTTGAAAGGAATTGTGAGAAGAGTATTAATAAGGTAATAATCGACATAATTGATAAAAAATGCCAACGGTGTACCGTCAGACGACTAATGGTTGCGAAAAACAAGGTGGAAATTAAAATACCGATGAGGTAGGGAAAGCCCAATGTAAAGTAATACAGTGCATCTCTAGCATAAGGCGTTTCTAAATAACGCTCTAGCAATAGCACTCCCATCGTAAAAAACAAAAGAACAGCACTCCACATATGTTGTCCCATTGCACAAAAAATATGGTCGCATTCATTCCTATAGGTAGTTTCCACTCGTGTTGAAGGCGAGACGATACGTAACTGTATATGTCCAAGATTTAATATGGAGGGAATTCCTCCCTTAGTTGGACAGTTATCTAATTTTTTACTATTTAATATCGTGCCATTTTCATTTGATAAATTATGAAAAACGAGTTTGCCTTGTTCTGAACATTCGATAATGACATGATGAGCAGAAATAGAACGGTCTGATAAAATAATATCATTATCATAGGCTCGACCAATAGTGACGGGAAATTCATCGATATGGTGGTATTGGTTGAGACCATTGGCTTGAATTTCTAGGATTATTTGTTCCATTTAAATTCTCCTAGCATTTTTTGAAAGAGTTTTAAGGCCATATTAAAATCGGTACCCAGCATATCGAGATTAAAAATAAATCCTTGAGATTTATGCCCTACCATTGCCATCGTAATCAATACATCACTGAGTCCCGTGTAATTCCGATAATCACGACGACAAATAGTCACTTTAAATTCTTGTTGATTGACATTAACAAAGCGAGTATTACAAGAAAAATTAGTAATATCACTTTGATTCGCATCACTGACTAAGTTACTGGTATTGAGGTATTCATAATAATCATAAAAGCGGGCAGGATTGAGTGCATCTGATTCGAGCCATTGATACTCATACTCAACCACACCAACCTCTAAACCTGTATCTAAATAAATACTGCGCTCATTTGAACAACGAATAAAAAAGGAACGAAATAAATCATCCTTTTCAGGTTCACGGCTGGTATCCCAGCAGCGTACTGAGCGAGATAACTCAGAGGGAACACTGAATCCCCCGATACTTTCATAAACCCATTTATCGGCATTTAAAATACGCTTTAAAAATGTACTATTAGCATTTAAGAGTTGATTAGAAGTGAGTTTAAGAAAACTCTTTTCAGCAATATAATTACGAGCTTTCAAACGTTCCAGAATAGCGGCTAAATGTTTAGCGGGGACGAGAAAACTGATTTCATTACCTGATGTGGCAACATTGATACCAATAATATTACCATCAGCATCTAGTGTCGGACCGCCACTCATACCTGGATTTAAGCTCCCTGAGAATAAAATATTTTTATCTTCTGAGTACTTCATTAAGCCATTATTAGTTCCTTCAACAATGGAAAAACCTAAGTCCATAGGATTCCCGAGTGAATATAAGCTCGCTCCCTTGTCAGGAATAGTCGTTAATTGTAAGGGTTTTCCAAGATATTTTTTGGCTTTAACTACGGCTAAATCATGCACAATATCAAGATCCAATAGTTCTAAGCTTCCTCTTTCACCTGAAGTTGAAAAGTATTCAAGCTTATAAGTTTCAGGTTCGGTCACGTAACTACTGACTACATGATAATTGGTGGCAAGAATATTACTCTGTCCAACTACAAAACCTGAGCCGATGACCGATTTTTTGCCTGTTTGTTTATGTAAGACTTGGATTTGATAAACAGAATTTTCAACATCAGAATAAATATTCATGGTGTTGTTTTCTGCTACGGCAATCGGTAGCAATAAAAATGACAATAGAAGTCTAATGAAGAGCTGTAACATTCCCTGATAATCTCTTTAGTTTATTTGGTATTAATTTTTTTATCGTGCTGACAAAAATAGGGTTAATAAATTCTGTATTAAAATAGTTGAGTAGTATTAATTTTTCATTTTTTAGGGTTAATAATTTTTAGGAATGCCTAAGCACTGATATTAATGAAGTATAAGTCGCGAGGTCTTTGAACATTGTAAAAAATAGTTAAAATAATCAGATATGATAGATATATCAAATACATTGAGTATAAGCAGCGCGGATACAGGCTATCATGTTTTTTGTTTGAAAATCAATGAGAAAGTTTTTTAATTGACCAACGTATGTGTTCTTTTACCAACTCAGAACTTGAATAGTGCTTATTTTTTAAGAGTGTAATCACACTTTTACATTGTGTCGATTGCTTACTAATATTTCCCAAAGCCACCGCAATATTACGTTGCCAACTTTCATAACCGATTCTTCTAATAGCTGAACCTTGCATTTTTGTCAAAAACTCATCTTCTGTCCAATGAAATAAATGCGTTAGGTGGGGTGCATCTAATTGATGTCTGGCTGCAAAATCCGTAATTTCTCCGTATTGTGCAAAGCGATTCCAAGGACAGACTAGCTGACAATCATCGCAACCGTAAATACGATTTCCGATTAATGGTCGAAATTCTAAGGGGATTGGTGCTTTTGATTCAATGGTCAAATATGAGATGCAACGACGAGCATCTAATTGATAGGGCGCAATAATCGCTTGAGTGGGACAGACATCTATACAGGCTGTACATGAACCACAATGTTCTTGATTGATCTGACTTATTTCCAGTGGCAAGTTAGTGTAAATCTCTCCTAAGAAAAACCAAGAGCCTGCATCTTTAGCTAAAATATTGGTGTGTTTTCCTTGCCAACCTAAACCTGCTTTTACCGCGATAGCTTTTTCCATCACTGGCGCACTGTCTACAAAAACCCGATAGGACAGCTCTTTTGCATATTCATTAATTTTATGTGCAAACTTTTGTAAACGTTTACGCATCAATTTATGATAGTCCCGTCCAAGTGCATAACGTGATACATAAGCAAGTTGTGGATGGTTCAGTACCATTTTAGCATCGGCACTATTTGGCGGTAAATAATCCAGCCGTACTGAAATAATACTAACAGTATCAGTAACCAATTCTTCTGGACGACTACGCTTTGTGCCATGTCGCTCCATCCATTGCATTTCACCGTGAAAGCCTTGCTTTAACCACGTAAGTAATTGTGGTTCAGCTTCCGATAAATCAATATCACTGATACCGACTTTTTGAAAACCAAATTCTTGTCCCCATTGGATAATTTCTTTACTCAGTTGTGTTGGATTAAGCATAATAATTAGGTAATTTGATTAAGGGTTAAAGTTGAATGCGAGCGCTTAAGACTATATGGTATGGCAACGATTTTTAGCTTAAGTCACTTTATCAGGAGTCGCTCGTTTATGCAGTCTGTGATTATCCCTAATGAAACCCAGATGTTGTCATTTGCGGCTGAATTAGCACGTTCTTTAACTAAAGGCAGTGTGGTCTTTTTATACGGTGACTTGGGTGCTGGAAAAACTACCCTTGTTCGCGGTATTTTGCAACACTTTGGACATCAAGGCGCAGTGAAAAGCCCGACGTATACTCTGGTCGAACCCTATAAGCTTTCTAAACAAAAAATGTATCATTTTGACTTGTATCGATTGGGTGACCCAGAAGAGCTGGAATATATGGGAGGGCGCGATTATTTTGATAGTGATGCAATCTGTTTGGTTGAGTGGCCTGAAAAAGCCATTGGCTTTCTTCCTAAACCGAATATAAGTGTATTCATCTCCTATCATGCTAATGGTCGTAAAATAACAGTCGTCCAGTGAAAATTTGTTGAAATTTACGCTTTAAAAAAACAAAAATAAATTTAAGCAATAATTTTCATCTATTTGAGTCAGAAAAATTATCGAAATAATTTTGAATTTTTCTAGCATAAATAGGCCTACTCTGTGATTAGAGCTAAACGTTAGCAAGATATAATGATGTGCTATATAAAACATCAAATACACTTATTAGTAGTTGAATCAACTGTTTGACTATCAACGTACCATTCTGACTATCGTTTTAGTTTAAAAATCACTTGAAAAAGAATAACGGCTGTACTTTACTACTCTACTCCTCAACATCACTTTTGTGATAGGAGTCTGTTGTAATTTACTCAATGCTTGTCCTCTAAAATTGCAGATAGACGTTATTCCTATTATTAACATTATGCCCTTAAGAAATGACGATGTTTATAGATAAGAAAAAGTTAAGTGACTACACCTCCAGCCTATTGATGCAAACAATGACAATATTGGCTTTGCTACTATTGAGTGGGCAATTATCAGCTGCTGATTCCGCGCGGATAGAATCCTTACAGATAAAGCAAAGCTCTGGCAAATTGCGAGTTTCCTTCAATGTGTCAAAACAGGTTAAATATAAAGCTTTTGCATTAAAAAAACCGCATCGAGTGGTGATTGATTTTAAAAACACCTTAGCAGCAAAGCGGGTATTTAAATTTACCTCAACAGAGGGTAATGCTCCGATTCAAGGGATTCGCTATTCCATTGGTGATGATCATAGTTTACGGGTTGTATTGGATATGCATACCACGGTTGGCTTACTGTCTCGTTTAAAGAAAAGTAAAAAAGGCACTCAAGTCGAACTCATCTTAAGTCATACCAGTATCGGGAAAAAATTAAAATATGCCAAGAAAAAGACGGGGAAAAAAGTCGTTAAACCCAATCGGGCTAAATCAAAGTCAAAACCTTCTAATAAAAAAATATTTACCGTAGCAATTGATCCGGGACACGGAGGTAAAGATCCGGGGGCAATTGGTCTGTATGGAAATAATGAAAAAGATGTCGTACTACAAATTGCTAAACGCTTACGCGATAAAATTAATAAACATAAAGGTATGCGAGCCATAATGACGCGTTCCAGCGATACATTTATTCCTTTACAGGAACGGGTCCGAATTGCTAGTCGTCATCGTGCAGATTTGTTTATTTCTGTACATGCCAATGCCAATGTACGCCGCAGCATGTCAGGTTCATCCGTATATGTGCTATCCCGTCGCGGGGCATCTAGCCAAGCAGCCCGTTTTATTGCTGCGCGTGAAAATGCAGCACAAGCTAAAAAGTTAGGTGATATTAATTTTAGTGGTCGTAATCGCATGTTAAAAACCGTGTTATTAGATTTAACCCGCTCTTCAACCTTGAATCGTAGCTTATCATTAGCTAAAAACGTGCTTAAAGAACTTAGCACGATCAATAACTTACATCGAGGTCGAGTGGAAAGTGCCGCTTTTGTTGTTCTAAAATCGCTTGAGATTCCTTCTATGTTGGTTGAAACGGCTTATATTAGTAATCCCAAAGAGGAAATGCAGCTCAGTCAAACGGCTTATCAAGCGAAGTTAGCCAGTGCAATTTTTAAGGGCGTTAATAGTTATTACAAACGCTATATTCCTAAAGCGCGTTACCAAGTGAAATCTAAATCAAAAACAAAGCCGAAATCAAAAGTGAGTCCTAAATCTTATCAGCGATATACGGTGCGTAAAGGGGATACACTAATGAGTATTGTCAGAAAACACAAAGTAACCTTATCGCAACTTAAAAATGCTAATGACTTACAAGATACAACAATTCGTTCAGGACAACGCCTAAAAATTCCTAATTTCTAAAATATGGGTGCGATTAATTGCTACGCTTCAGAAGTATTTGCCGATTGTTATCACATGGCGTAGCATACCTTCCCCTTGATTAAACAGATATTGGGTGAATTATGGTCGGCAAAACACTTTATGATAAGGTCTGGGATGCTCACGTCATACGTCAGGAAGACGATGGTACATGTTTATTGTACATAGATAGACACCTTGTACATGAGGTAACTTCTCCACAGGCATTTGAAGGACTCCGTTTAGCAAAACGAAATTTGTGGCGAGTCGATTCTATTCTTGCAGTTGCTGACCACAACGTCCCGACAACAGGCTTAGAGAAAGGCATTACTGACCCTGTTGCAAAAATTCAACTGGATACCCTTGATAACAATTGTGAAGAATTTGGCATTACCGAATTTAAAATGGGTGATCCTCGCCAAGGCATCGTACATGTCATTGGACCAGAGCAAGGCGCAACACTACCGGGGATGACCGTGGTATGTGGCGATTCTCATACTTCAACTCACGGGGCATTTGCCGCACTCGCACATGGTATTGGTACTTCAGAAGTTGAGCATGTCATGGCAACACAATGTTTGATCCAGAAGAAAATGAAAAACATGTTAATTCAGGTCGAAGGACAGGTTGCAGCAGGTGTCACAGGTAAAGATATTGTTTTAGCTATTATTGGTGAGATCGGCACAGCAGGTGGCACAGGTTACGCACTTGAATTTGCTGGTGAAGCCATTGAAGACTTGTCCATTGAAGGACGCATGACGGTATGTAATATGGCCATTGAAGCAGGCGCACGGGCAGGCATGATTGCCGTTGATGATAAAACTATCGAGTATATTAAAGACCGTCCTTTTGCACCGAAAGCTGAGCATTGGCAGCAAGCAGTACAGGCGTGGTCAGAATTAAAGTCAGATGATAATGCCGTATTTGATAAAACTATTTGCTTAAAGGCAGCAGATATTAAACCTCAGGTTACATGGGGCACATCGCCTGAAATGGTTTTGCCCATTAATGCCAATGTTCCTAATCCCCAAAATTATAGCGACCCTGTTAAATCCCAAGCCATTCAAGCAGCTTTAGACTATATGGGCTTAGAAGCAGATATGCCGATTGAAGCCATTCAAGTAGATAAAATCTTTATTGGCTCTTGCACCAACTCACGCATTGAAGATTTACGGGCTGCTGCAGCCATTGCCAAAGATCATCACATCGCTGACAATATTAAATTAGCCATGGTTGTACCGGGGTCAGGCTTGGTTAAAAGACAAGCAGAAGCAGAAGGTTTAGATAAAATATTTACACAAGCTGGTTTTGAGTGGCGTGAACCAGGTTGTTCTATGTGTTTGGCCATGAATGCAGATCGTCTAGAAGCAGGCGAGCGTTGTGCTTCCACTTCAAATCGAAACTTTGAAGGACGGCAAGGTCAAGGCGGACGCACTCATCTCGTTAGTCCAGCAATGGCAGCAGCGGCAGCTATCTCGGGTCATTTTACTGATCTACACGAATCATAAACACTCTGCTTAAAAGGAAATTATTATGGATAAATTTACAACGCATCAAGGTAGTGTGATTCCGATGGATCGTCCTAATATTGATACCGATGCAATTATCCCCAAGCAATACCTAAAGTCTGTAAAACGTACAGGCTTTGGCGTTAATTTATTTGATGATTGGCGTTATTTGGACGCGGGTGAACCTGATATGGATCACTCCAAGCGACGTATCAATCCTGACTTTATTTTAAATAATCCCCGTTATAGCGAAAGTTCAATTCTATTAGCTCGAGAAAACTTTGGTTGCGGTTCTTCACGAGAACATGCGGTATGGGCATTAACAGATTATGGTATTCGTGCAATTATTGCTCCTAGCTTTGCTGATATTTTCTTTAATAACAGCTTTAAGAACGGTTTACTACCGATTGTACTTCCTGCTAGTGTCATTGATACTATTTTTACCGAATTATCTGCAACGGATCACTATGATTTAGTCATTGATTTGCAGCAACAGCAATTAAAAACCCCATCAGGTGAGTCATATCAATTCGAGGTTGATAAATTTCGTAAATACTGTTTGCTTAATGGTCTAGACGATATTGGTTTAAGTTTACGCCATACAGACGCTATTCGTGCTTATGAAGCAAACAGAAAAAAGGCTGCACCGTGGTTATTTGCATCATAATAATAGTTAAAGTGCATAGATTAAATATAAGTGCGCTAAAAAATTTGTAGGAGTCAACTTTTTCTTTGAACACCGAAATCGCGAATAATAAACGCAGTATTCGTTTCAGCATCACACCTGATGATAATGAACGATTACAAAATCTTTGTGGTCAATTTGACCAACACCTTCGTTTACTTGAAACACACTTAAGCGTCGATATTCAAAATCGTGGACATCAATTTAATTTAATTGGTAATCCTGAAGATGTGCAATATGCACAGAATATTTTGATTGAACTCTATGATGAGACCAAAAATGATGTGCTTACCCCTGAAAGCTTACATTTATTTTTACGCTCACTTGGCGAGCAACATTTAAACCAGAAAGCTGCCCGTATAGAAAAAGAACTCAGTGCAAGTATTCGTACTAAACGTGGCTTAATTAAAGCCCGAGGTATTATACAGCAGGACTATATTGAGAACATTCGACGTTGTGATTTAAGCTTTGGTATTGGCCCTGCGGGAACAGGTAAAACTTATCTTGCAGTGGCTTGTGCGGTTGAAGCGTTAGAAAAAGATCGGGTTCGACGAATTGTTTTAGTCCGTCCTGCCGTTGAAGCAGGGGAAAAGCTCGGTTTTTTGCCCGGTGATTTAGCCCAAAAGGTTGATCCGTACTTACGCCCTATGTACGACGCTCTCTATGAAATGTTGGGTTTTGATAAAGTGACGAAGTTACTCGAACGTAATGTTATTGAAGTTGCACCCTTAGCTTATATGCGTGGACGTACTTTAAACGATGCCTTTATTATTTTGGATGAAGCTCAAAATACAACACCTGAACAAATGAAAATGTTTTTAACCCGTTTAGGCTTTGGCTCAACTGCGGTGGTTACAGGTGATATTACTCAAATCGATTTAGCTAGTCATCAACGCTCAGGCTTAAAGCATGTCACACCTATTTTAGAAAAAGTAAAAGGGGTCAGTTTTGCCCATTTTTCGGCTAAAGATGTGGTTCGACATAAGCTGGTACAACGTATTGTGGAAGCTTATGAAGCACAGGAATCGTCATCATGACGATAGACTGTGTGACTTCTTCTGCTAATAGTTTAGACGTTGAACTACAAAATCCCTATGATTATCAAAATTTGCCTTCATTAGTACAACTTTCACAATGGGCTAATGCAGCGATGCAAAATTGTGATACTGATCATCAAGATCAAGTAGTGAAAAGCTTAGTAGTTCGTGTCGTGAACCCAGTTGAAGCTTTGCAATTAAATCAAGATTATCGCGGCAAAGCCTATGCGACCAATATTTTATCCTTCCCCTTTGACGCTCCTCCCGTTGAGTTAATCGACACTCTGGATATGGCTGAATTTTCTCACTTAGGTGATTTAGTTATTTGTGAATCGGTACTTAAACAAGAAGCTCAGCAACAGAATAAAACTTTACTACAACACTGGGTACATTTATTGGTTCATGGTGTGCTGCATTTACAAGGTTTTGATCATATTTCTGATGCTGAAGCAGAAATTATGGAAGCCTTAGAAATTGAAATTTTAGAAAAACTTGGTTTTACAAACCCCTATCATTAATATTTAAAGCATTATTAATTTATCAATCAGCTAGAATGGCGTAAAATAAATGTCAACTTAATAGTGGAAAATGATAGGAGATAATGAAACCTAAAGCAGCGAAAGCAGAAAAACCACCACGACCGTGGTGGCAACGTTGGTTAAAGAAACATTTCAGTTTATGTATCGATAACCGTCAAGAACTAATTAATGAATTGCATCAAGCGCAAGCAAAGGGGCTACTTGAAAATGATTCCTTAGGAATGATTGAAGGTGTGTTGCGTATTGAACAGTTAGAAGCAAGAGATGTGATGATTCCTCGTTCACATATCAAATTTTTACATCGTGGGGCAAATTTTCAAGAATTAGTATCCGAAGTAATGAAAAGTCGTCATTCCCGTTATCCTGTCTACAATGAAGACCAAGATGATTTTGATGGCATTTTATTAACCAAAGATTTATTAAATTATATGGGCAGAGAAAAAGAATTTGATATTGATGATATTCTTTTTTCCGCCAATGTGATTCCCGAAAGTAAACATCTACAGAGTTTACTGACTGATTTTAGAAATACACGTAAGCACATGGCGATTGTGATTAACGAATATTCTTCAGTATCAGGTATTGTAACCATTGAAGATGTGCTAGAGCAAATTGTCGGTGATATTGATGATGAGCATGATATTGTTGATAATAAAATCAATATCAAACAACATAGTGAACAACACTATAGCTTGGATGCACTGACACCGATTCGGGAGTTTAACCAGTCGTTTAATACCCACATCAGCTTTGACAAATTCGATACCATTGGGGGAATTGTCATGAGCCGTCTTGGAAAAATCCCAAAGCAAGGGCAAGAATTGCGTTTTGGGCAATTCTTATTTCAAATCACCCGCAGCGATGGACGACGTATTTTATCAATGGATTTATTTATTGATCATACCGAAACACAACTCTTGCAAACCTAACAATTTTCAATAGCAAATCTTAAGCTCTTTTCTTACGCTTTCTTTGCAACCATTCGGGAACATTCTTTTTATTTTTAAAAGGATTGTCTCCCGACTTAAATTCAATCCGAATTTGTGTGCCGACTAATTTCAATGTTTTTCTGAAATAATTCATTAAATAGCGTTTATATGAGGTCGGAATACGTTTAGTTTGATTGCCATGAATAATTAATACAAAGGGGTTACTCCCCCCTTGATGGGCATAACGTAATTTAATGCGACGACCTTTAACTAAAGGCGGTTGGTGTGTCGCTGTCGCTGTTTCTAAAATACGGGTTAAACGTGAAGTGGTGACCTTAAGCATAGAAGAACGGTGGGCAGCTTGAACAGAAGCAAATAAATTACCGACCCCTGAACCATGTAAAGCAGAAATAAAATGCCGTTCTGCAAAATCTAGAAAGGGTAGTTTTATTTCTAATTGGTTTTTAATAATATCTCGATCATAATTATCTAAACCATCCCATTTATTAATGGCTAGCACTAAAGCACGCCCTGCATCTAAAACTAAACCGAGTAAATGTGCATCTTGATCCGCGATATTTTCATGAGCGTCTAAAACCATGATAACAACATGTGAATCTTCAATCGCTTGCAAGGTTTTAATCACACTAAATTTTTCAATCACCTCATTGACCCGACTACGGCGGCGTATACCTGCGGTATCAATTAAAGTATATTTTTGTTCATCACGTTCAAAAGGAATAAAAATACTGTCACGGGTTGTGCCTGGTTCATCAAAAGCAACCACACGTTCTTCACCTAAAATACGATTAATTAAGGTCGATTTTCCCACATTAGGACGACCGACAAAAGCCAAACGAATCCCATCTTTTTCACTGTTACGTCGTCTTTCCTCTTCTACCTCTTCACGATCAGGATAAGGCGCGAGAATACTTTCAATCATCTTCGTCACCCCCCGATTTTGCGTAGCGGCAATTGGAAATATATCCGCATAGCCTAGAGCATAAAATTCAGCAACCGCTTGATGGGGGTCAAGGCGATCCGTTTTATTAACAATTAGATAAGTTTGCTTGCCTGTTTGACGCAGACGGGTTGCAATTTGTTCATCAGCAGCGGTGAGTCCATCGTGACCATCAACAATAAATAATAATAAGGTCGCTTCTTCCACGGCAGCCCATGTTTGGGTTGCCATATATTCATCAATACCCTCTTTATCACCACTGAGTCCCCCTGTATCGACAACCAAATAATCTTTAGTGCTGAGCTTACCTGCACCGTATTTACGATCACGGGTTAGACCCGGAAAATTAGCCACCAGTGCATCACGAGAGCGGGTCAGGCGGTTAAATAGCGTCGATTTGCCAACATTGGGTCGGCCGACAAGAGCAAGAACAGGTCGCATGGCGAAAACTTTGTATGAAGAAGATAAGGGCGACAGAATAACAAGAATTAGTGCAACTGCCTAATTTTGCGTTTCAGCTTGAGATAGATAGTTGTGTAGTTTACGGTTCTCCGCTTCAACTTTACCTAATTCTCGTAGCACTTTAGCCAGCTTTTTCTGCGTTTGTTTATAATTAAAGCGTTCCTCTGGACTCAGCTCCTTAAGCTGTTCAGAACTTAACAAAGCGGCTTGAATATTTTCCCTAATATCTTTAGGAAGCAATGAACTCAATGTCTGCTGCTGTCTGGGAAGTTTATAATCATCTGATTTCATAAGCAATTCCTCGTTATGTAATATATTGATACGTAGTTTATGTCTTAATTAAATAAACGTTTCCACCAACGCTTTCGACTCTGTGTTTGCGGCATTGCACTGGGTAAATCAATTGGCGGTATTTTTGACAGTACCCATGCAGGCAAAGGAGGAGCTAAACCCGTACTACAGGATGTCCCTAAATTATTAGGGTCAAAGATTTTTATAAAAGTCGGTTGAGTGAAATTATCCACATAAACAATCCCACAATAGGACTCATCATGATCCTGTCGTAACAGTGTATTCACTTCTTTAATAAAATTTTCTAACTCAGGATAAAGGCTTGATTCTTCAGGCGGTGAATCTCCTACTGCATAAATAAACCAATCATTACTGCCTTCTTCTTGCAAAATTTGCCATAACTCATCTAATTGATGCCAACGTAAAACACCACTAAAGCGCCCTAAAAAAGCCTGATGATAAGGAGAAAGTTTTTGATCCATAGTTTTAGCACTTTGATTTAATTAAAGGTAATTTAGACATCCTTAACTTGAATAAACTCTAAGGCATTATTATCAGGATCACGGCAAAACAGCGCACGACGACCTGATTTACTTAAGGTGTAGCTAATTTTAGCATGATTTAATTGATCAACGATTAACTGCAAATCATTCACCATAAACGCGGCATGTCGATCACGTCCTCCATGTTCAGGGCGACCCTGAGTAGGATCAGGGTTGGGTAATTTCAATAAATGTATTTGTTGCTCAGCACTAATCGATAGCCATGCACCCTCATAGCCTAAGTCTGGACGACTAAAATCTTGCTGTAGCTGCAACAATTCACAATAAAAATGCAGTGATTTTTGCGTATTGGCAATAATTAATGAAACATGTTGCAAAGCATGAATATTGGTTTTCATTGCATATTTTCCTATAAATTCTAATTCTGTAGATCACATTACCGTAAGAACGAGTGATATGGCGCTATGCGGTAAACTGATTATCAGAAATACAAATACAGACTATTCACATAGTATGTATTTGAGTGTTCTATTCCAGTGATCGTTTAGTGATATAAACGATATGTAAATAGGCTGCTATCTTTGAAGTTAGAAAATAGTTTAGCAGTAGCTAATACGCCAAGATCAATAAGGGGTTCAAGTAAAACAATACTCATATAAGCAACTGCAAATGAGGAGATTGCCACGAGATTACTGCTTGCGAATCCTTGTCCATACAATGCCCAAAATGCCACCCAAGAAACAATGCCGCCTTGATAAGCCACCGAAAGTTTTAAAACCTGTGAGTAAGCTAAGTCTTTATAAGCGATATTCTTAGGAATAAACCGTTGCGCTAAGGCTGCCATGACAAATAATGGTACTAATAAAGTCGTAACATTGATACTGAAATTAGGTAAATCAAATGGCGCAAAGAATAAGCCTTGCACTAATAAACCAATCGCTAAGCCAATCCCTGCGGGGACAAGCCCAAATAATAGAAATAGGCTAGAACCTAAAATTAAATGGACTTCTGAGACCCCAATAGGATGATGTGGAAAGACTTCAAAGAATATGAATACTAATACACTACTGATCACACTGCGTAACAATATCGATAAACCTTGTCCGCTTTTTAATTCGTCCCATAAATTTTTAGCCAAATAGCCAAACGCCGCCATAGCAGTGCCATAACTTAATAACATTTTAGCTTCTTGAACAACACCGACTTCGATGTGCATTACACTTTCTCCTCAACAATCACTCAATTTTCAAAATAGACTTACGCAGGAATAAGGGCTTAATAAACGCTTATTCCTTCATTATTTATTTTCGTGGGATTAGAAGGGGATATCATCATCAAAGTCTTCAAAACCAGGTGCTTGTGATGCAGGGGCATTATTCGGGGCTGCCGCTTGTTGTGGGGCTGAGTTTTGTTGCGGTGCATTCTGCTGAGGCGCAGCTTGTTGATTATAACCGCCTGCTTGCTGTTGGTTATTTTGTTGCATACTGGCAGTACCTCGGTTTTGACCATAGCCCCCGCCTGCATTGTTACCGCCTCCTGCTGGACTACCTAACATTTGCATATTATCAGCACGAATTTCAGTCGTATAACGATCCTGACCATCCTGAGCTTGCCACTTACGGGTTTGCAATTTGCCTTCGATATACACTTGTGAACCTTTACGTAAATATTCACCGATGATTTCGGCTAAACGCTGAAAGGCGACGACACGATGCCATTCTGTCCGTTCTTGCATTTGCCCTGTTTGTTTATCTTTCCAAGATTCATTGGTTGCAATACTGATATTGCAAACGGCATTGCCATTTGGCATATATTTAACTTCAGGATCAGCACCTAATGTTCCAATGAGTATGACTTTGTTAACGCCTCGTGCCATAATTTTTCTTCCTATGATTTTGTATGTAGTGGTTCAATATGAGTGGAAAAGTTGGCTAATGCCACCTCATCCAGTGTTTTTTTATCTACCTTAAGATAGGCAATCGCATCAGCTGTACTGATTGATACCTGTTTAACACCTGTTATTTTTGCAATGTCTCCTGCAAGTCCTTCTGTATTATTCGGTAGGGGGGTTACTAATTCTAATCGACGCAGGCTATAAAAGTTAGGTTTTGGTAAATTAAATGCAATAAATACCCAAAAAGCTGCCATCCCTGCACCAAGTAAAAAAACACCTGTATAACCATACTGGGTTTGTACCCATCCTCCAATTAAACCGCCTGCAAAGATACCTAAAAATTGTGAGGTACTAAACACACCCATTGCAGTGCCTTTGCTATCAACATCCGAATATTTTGCAACTAATGAAGGTTGTACGGCTTCCAAGAAGTTAAAGCCAATAAAAAAGACAAAGAAGGTTAATAATAGTCCTATTTTATCGGTTTGCGTCCATGCAAAACTCAGTTGTGCTATTAAAATAGCAATAACCGCTGTCACAAATAGGGCGCGAATTTTATGAAATTTTTCCGACACAATAATCATTGGAATCGCAATCACAAAAGAACTTAAAAAGACAGGCAGATAAATTTTCCAATGTTCTGCCCCTTGTAAGCCTAAATTGTCCTGAAAAATTAACGGTAAGACACTAAAATTAGCGGTCATAATCATGTGCAGAATAAAAACACTGCCATTAATTTTCCACAGAGTCGTATTTTTTAAGGTGCTTGAGAGGTAATCTTGCAAAATACCTGCATCACGATGAGCGCGTTGTTGCTTGGGTTGTGGCACAACAAATAGCACCAATAAGATACCCAACCCTGCTAGGCCTGTCGTCACCCAGAAAATGCCTGAAATACCAACCCATTGGTCTAATAGCGGCCCGATAATCATCGCGAGCATAAAGGATAAACCAATGCTCATCCCAATCACTCCCATGATGCGACTACGGTTCTTTTCACGGGTTAAATCTGCTGCTAATGCCATTGTTGCAGCAGCGATTGCCCCCATACCTTGTACTGCTCGCCCGAAAATAATCCATTCAATTTCATGACTCAGCGCGGCAATCACACTCCCAAGTGCAAATACTAATAATCCGCCAATAATGACAGGCTTACGTCCAATTTTATCAGATAATAGCCCTAAAGGAATTTGGAATAAGGCTTGTGTGAGACCATAAATTCCAATTGCGATCCCGATTAATAACGGGGTTGCATGTAATAATGATTCTGTATACAAAGCAAATACAGGCAGAATCATAAATAAACCCAACATTCGCACAGCATAAACAGCGGCAAGCGACGCTGCGGTGTACCATTCTTGCTTATTCATTTACAAATAGACTCATGGAAAAGATGGGCTGAAATAATGCGATGCTCGACACAATATTGCAAGTTACATAAGCATTAATTCTTGTAACAAAGTCGTGATAAATCCGCCTTCCAAAGTTTAAATAATATTAATTAATGACCATAATAGAAAATTCAAGTGCTAATCTGAGAATGGCTTCTGGACAATAAATCAAAATGTATTAATCTTATGTTAAGTTAACTGATTAGAGACGCATAGGATATGCCACTAATGCAAAGTTTCTATCTTGTCAAAGGAGTGACAGGACATTCAGTACCGACAATGATAAAAATAATGCCTATCTCATATTCACAACTAAACGAGACTTGCATCGTGATTACCAGCACTTAATCACGGTGTGCTTATTTCTTCGTAAGGCTCAAAATATTCATTTCGTCAGAAAAAACCGTGACATAAGCGACCCGTTTAAACAATATACTTTGATCTGCTCACACTAAGACCTATACTTAATTTCATAATCTACTTTATTTAAGAGTAACTATGCCTGCCCCAGCCTTTCACGCCATTTTTTCCGCCACTGTGTACCCCGAGTTAAAACGTATCGCTGCACGGCATATCTATCGCAATCATCGCAACCAAACGTTATGTCCTACGGCATTGGTGAATGAAGCCTATCTTAAATTATATAAGCATAAAAATTTAGAAGCGATTGATCACTCACATTTTATGGCACTTTCCAGTCGTTGTATTCGACAGGTATTAGTTGATTATGCGCGCGAACGAGGGGCGCAAAAACGAGGCAATAATCAACCACTATTAACTTTAAAGGAAGAGTTAGTTTCTGAACCCAATGAACAGAATAATGTTGATCTCATCTTATTAGATTCTCTTATGCATAAACTGAAAGAAAGAGACCCAACTCAAGAGCAAGTCGTAGAGTTACGTTTTTTCGCAGGTATGAAAAATACTGAAATTGCTGATACGCTGAATATTTCAGTGGCGACTGTGAAACGCAAGTGGGTAATGGCCAAGACATGGCTATTCCGTGAAATGAATCAATAAGTGTAATAGAAATATGGCTAAAATAGATTTTGACCACATTGAAGATTTATTTATTCTCTGTTTAGAGCAGCCATTGAAGCGGCAATTAGTCTGTTTAAAACAACATTGTGAAGAAGGCGATGAAGTCTATGAAGAAGTCAAAAGCCTACTTGCTGCTCATGCACGCTCTAATACATTCTTATCTGAACCGATTCAGATAGAAACCTTCAGTACGGCACAAAAAAATAAAATTTGTCGCAAACGTCAAATGGATTACCTCGGTAAAACCATTGGTGTGTATCAATTAGATGAAATTCTTGGACACGGCGGGATGGGCTGTGTGTATCTTGCCCATCGTATTGATGGTGAATATGAGCAGGATGTGGCGATTAAAATTGTTGAGTCGAGTACCTTAGAGACGCAACTGTTTAAACGTGAGCGTCAGATTCTCGCTCAGCTTAATCATCCCAATATCGTCACCTTATTGGATGGCGGTACACTCAATAGTAATATTCATTATTTTATTATGGAGCTGGTCGAGGGAGTCAGTATTGATGAATATATTCAAACTAATAAGTTAGATACGCGACAAACTTTAGAGCTTATTATTAAACTGGGTTTGGTTATCCAAGAAGCCCATCGCCACGGTATTATCCATTGTGATATTAAGCCTGCTAATATTTTAATTACCGATAAAGGTACGCTTAAATTATTAGATTTTGGCATTGCACAACACTTAAATAATAATGAAGCGAATGAAGAAACGGCTGAACAAAGTTTTGCTTTAACGCCTGAATATTCTAGCCCGAGTCGTCATCGTCAATATACCCCTGTTATCGGGGATGATATTTTTAGTCTAGGTATTTTGTTATCTCATGCTTTATCAGGTCAAGTTCCTGATACCAGCATTTCTAAACATACGCCTTTTCCTGAACCGAATATCAATAAAATTTCGACCCATATTGATGATTATGAGTTACGACAAGTTTTCTTAAAAGCCACTCATGAAGATGAGCAACAACGTTATGCTAGTGCTCAATCTTTTGTCTCTGATTTACAAAACTATTTAGATCACCGCGCCGTTAATGCGGTCAGTAATCGCAGTTTGTATGTATTACAAAAGCATATTCGTCGTAATCCTCAATATTGGATTATTGCTTCAATCATGTTATTTGTCATTGTCATTAGTGGTAGCTTTTGGCTGAATCAATTACAGATTGAAACGGAAACTAAACAAATCAGAACACTCACCCAAGGCATGATTGATGACTTGGATAATACCTTGGAGGAGTTGCCACAAACGACAACTATCCGTCAAAAATTAATTGAAGTCGCAAATAGTCGTATTAGTCAATTAAGCTTGAAAACAGGGAATAATGTGGCTATTCAAATTATGCACGCGGGTACATTGTCACGTTTGGCAGAAGTCACAGGACACCCTTATGCCCTTAATCAAGGTGATGTGGAGGGTGCATTAAACTATTATCGCCAAGCATTAGCTATTTACCGATCTGTCTTGGATAAGCGTGAAGATACGATTAATGCTGAAATCGATATTGCTCATATACAACGCAAGATTGCAGAAATTACCGCTTATGAAGGTAATTTACGGGAGGGTTTAAAAGGTATGATCGATATTCGTCTACGTTTAGATCAAGTATTTAAAAATATTCCACTCGAAAAACAACTGCCACGCGTTATGTTCTATATTGTTGAAGCTCATGGCTATTTTCATATGAGCGACCTGAATTATTCTGATGGGCTTTTACAAAAAGCATGGGCGATTGTACAGGCACATGAAGAGTCAAATAGTATTGCCAATGCTGCGGCAAAAAGAAAAGCCAAAGAAGCAGGTGAAGAAGCTGATTTTCAAGAGAAAGAAATTGATCCTATATACAATTTACCCATTGCTTTTTTACATGAAGAAACAGGGCATTTAGCCTTTTTAAAAGGGCAATATGATACAGCGGAACATCAATATTTTACGGTACTAAATAAATACGGTGGTGATGATTTGTGGAAAAATAAACGACGGGTTGCACGAGTACATAATGGACTTGCTTGTCTGGCAATGCGTGATAATAATACCATTGCGGCAAAAATGTACCTTGAACAGCGAATC
This sequence comes from Thiotrichaceae bacterium, assembly GCA_015486375.1. Taxonomy (GTDB): domain Bacteria; phylum Pseudomonadota; class Gammaproteobacteria; order Thiotrichales; family Thiotrichaceae; genus S015-18. The sequence goes on along the minus strand of WFRR01000106.1, from coordinate 13,121 downwards.
AATGCTTATAAGAAGCTCAGTGAGAAATACCCGACCGTTAAATATTTAAAGGATAAAGCAACCGTATCAAAAGAAATCAAACAGATTATAAAAAGTGAACAACCCGACCCAGAAATGTTAAATCGAGTATTGAGTTGTGATAATCCATTAAAATTTATGATTCCACCACTAACGACGGGTAAAAAATCTAAATAGGAGACGGAGAATAGGTCAGGTTGCATTATTCTCTTTGGTTTTGCTATTTGGCTGAGTATAAGTCAATAGAGTCTATTTTTTAAACGATAGCAATAACATAATAGATGCAACGATAAAGAGAACGATTGACAGGGCGGCAAGGCTTTCTGCCATCGATATACCCCAAGCAATAATCGGTGTATATCCACAGGTTGTTTGTATTTCAAATATTGAGGGAATCCACTCTTGAATCGCAAACCATTGGGGTAAGCCTAAATCCATATTGCATTCACCAATCACGAAACCGCGTTCTGTCCCCAGTAGTTGATAGCTACGTTCTAACATTCCCGCAGAGGTTAGCAGAAGTGCAAAAGATAATAAGCGTCGCACCCACGGATTATGTCTAAGAAAAACACCGAGCAGACCGATTATGATTAAAAGCAGCATTAATAAACGAAATTGAATACATAAAACGCAAGGAAGCTCATTTAAAACGTATTGATAATACAGTGCAGTCGACTCTAGAGTAACACCTAACAATACCCATAATGCCCAAAACCATTGGGTTAACATCCATTTTTGTATATTTATCATAATTATTACTTTTATATATCGTTACTAATTCATTAAGAATAGACGATACAATAGTAATCAACCCAGTATTCTGAGTATTCGTTTACAATTATTTGATTTTTGTCAAATACCCCCATATACGATGAAAATTATAATTTATTGATTTGATCAACTAACTTAATATCATATACAGCGGTATTTTTAATACAATTAAACCACGATGTTTAATGTGACTCGGCTGTTTTACCTAGCTCATCGTTATCTTTCGGTTTAACTTCCGTTTCCGTATGAGCAATATTGCCACCATCACCGTTATTATCAGATGAATCATCATCATTCCAATCACTCGGAGGAGGAATAGGTTTACCTGCCATTATCGCAGCAATTTGGACACTATCAATGGTTTCATATTTCATCAATGCTTTTGCCATACTGTGCAAAATATCTATATTTTCTTTCAGAATCGTTTCAGCGCGTTGATAGTTACGATCAATAAATCCACGAATTTCTTTATCAATGGCATGAGCCGTATCATCTGACATCTGCTTATGCTGAGTAACACTACGACCTAAGAATACCTCACCTTCATCTTCAGAATAAGCGAGTGGTCCTAAAGTCGTCGATAAGCCCCATTTAGTGACCATATTACGGGCGATCTCAGTCGCACGTTCAATATCATTAGATGCGCCTGTAGTGACACCATCAACACCTAACGTAAGTTCTTCGGCAATACGTCCTCCGAATAAACTAGAAATTTGGCTTTCTAAACGTTCTTTACTGGCACTATAACGGTCTTCTTCGGGTAAATACATGGTGACACCCAAAGCCCGTCCGCGTGGAATAATAGTCACTTTATAAACGGGATCATGGGAAGGTACTTTAACGCCTACAATGGCATGACCTGCTTCGTGATAAGCCGTATTTAGCTTTTCTTCTTCACTCATGACCATCGATTTACGTTCTGCACCCATCATGATTTTGTCTTTAGCTTTCTCAAAATCATACATAGAAACGGTGCGCTTATCACTACGTGCCGCAAATAAAGCTGCTTCATTAACTAAGTTAGCTAAATCTGCACCAGAAAAACCGGGGGTTCCTCGGGCTAATAAATTCTCTTTAACATCATCATTTAAAGGGACTTTACGCATATGAACTTTTAAGATTTGTTCACGTCCGCGTACATCAGGTAAAGGTACAACCACTTGACGATCAAAACGTCCGGGGCGTAATAAAGCTGAGTCGAGTACATCAGGACGGTTGGTGGCAGCAATAACGATAACGCCTTCATTGCCTTCAAAACCATCCATTTCAACTAACAATTGGTTTAGCGTTTGTTCACGCTCATCATGTCCGCCGCCAACACCTGCGCCACGCTGTCGTCCGACCGCGTCAATTTCATCAATAAAGATAATACAAGGGGCATTTTTCTTGGCTTGCTCGAACATATCACGCACGCGTGATGCGCCGACACCGACAAACATTTCAACAAAGTCAGAACCTGAAATAGTATAGAAAGGGACTTTTGCTTCGCCTGCAATCGCACGGGCTAATAAGGTTTTACCTGTACCTGGTGAGCCGACCATTAGTAAACCACTGGGAATTTTACCGCCCAATTTTTGGAATTTACTCGGGTCTTTAAGAAAATCGACGACTTCTCCGACTTCCTCTTTCGCTTCTTCGCAGCCTGCAACATCACCAAAGTTTACTTTGACTTGGTCTTCATTCAGCATACGCGCTTTACTTTTACCAAATGACATTGCACCACGACCACCACCGCCGCCCTGCATTTGACGCATAATATAAATCCATAAACCAATAATCAGTAGGAAAGGAACCCAACTAATTAAAATTTCCATGAAAATAGAGCGTTGTTCAGGTGGAATAACATCAAATTTGACGTTATGTGCCAGTAAATCATCCACTAGCTTCGTTTCTTGAGGGGGAATATAGGTTTTAAATGTTAGCCCATTGCTGGTTATACCTGTTAATTCACGGCCATTAATTTCGACTTCTTTAACAGAATTATTGGCAACATTTTGGATAAATTCAGAATATGGTAACGTCGTTTGAGTATCTGACTGCATACTAAATTTGCTAAATACAGCCACTAAAACAAAGGCGATCACCACCCAGATTAATAAATTTTTCGTCAGATCGTTCAACGGAACACCTTTAATTTTTTAATTTAAAATAATTTTGGGGGAATATACAGTGTATTTACAACTTTAATCAATCTTATATTCACTCTACAGTCACCATAAAAAAATCGTACTTTAGCGATTATGGCTTAATACCACGCTTTATACGATAAACCCTTGCGCTAAGACGTAAACTTCCCGACTACGGGCGCGAGATGCCTTTGGTTTACGAATTTTTAGCTGTTTGAAGCTTTTCCTTACCATTTTAAGATAAAGCTCTGAACCCTGCCCTTGAAACAGTTTGACTAAAAATATTCCATTAGGTTTCAGTACTTGTTGTGCCATATCCAGTGCTAGCTCACATAAATACAGTGAACGAGGCATATCAATCGCATTATTGCCACTCATATTGGGGGCCATATCAGAAATTACAACATCTGCTTTTTTCCCTCCCAAGCATGTGAGCAATTGATCTAAAACCACCTGCTCACGAAAATCACCTTGTACAAACTCCACGAAGGGCAAGGGGTCAATCGGTAAAATATCACTGGCAATCACTTTGCCATTTTGTTCACCCACCCAGCCTGTCACGATTTGACTCCAACTACCCGGTGCAGCACCTAAATCAACGACACGCATGCCCTGTTTGAATAATTTATCTCGAAATTGAATCTCTTGCAATTTATACACTGCGCGAGAACGATAGCCTTCTTGTTGAGATTTTTTAACGTATTCATCCTCTAGATGTTCTTTCATCCAGCGGTTGCTACTTTTGCTTATTGCCATAATTAATTGAAGACATAGAAACAGGTAGTTAATAAAAACTTACTTGTTATACTTATACAGTTATTAATCGACGAAGAATATCATGGAAGTATCCACAAATGCCCAAAAAAAGCGACTAAAGTCACTGGCACATAGTCTAAAACCTGTTGTTATGATTGCTCAGCAGGGCTTAAAAGAGACAATTCAAGCCGAAATTGACACCGCTTTGAGCTTTCATCAATTAATTAAACTCAAAGTTGCTGTTGGTGATCGTGATGTCCGCAATGAGATGATTAACACGATTGCCAAAAATAATCAGGCAGAACTGATTCAACGAATTGGTAATATTGCTGTTTTATATAAACGTAATAAGAAAAAATCCTCGCTACTTTAAACGGATAATCACATACACAGCACCTGTTCCTCCATCGGCGGGTAAACATGAGTGAAAAGCTAATACTCGTGGGTGTTGTTGCAACCAATGATTCACTTTAGTTTTTAGGATGGCTTTATTATCAGCGGAGCGATGCCCTTTACCATGAATAATGTGTACACAATGCCGAGAGGGAATGGTGACGTGCTTTAAAAAATCCAGCAAAAGTTCACGGGCTTGTAAACTGGTTAAGCCATGTAAATCGAGTTCATCGGCAATAGGAAATTGACCGCGTCGCAGTTTTCTAAAGGCATTTTTTTGTATGTTTTTAGAACAAAAGTTAAGTGTATCTGCGGCAGATAAAGTTTTCATTTCACAGTGATTAGAGAAAGCACTGTTACTCATCTGAGTACCTATTGTTGCTGTTTTATGCGTATTTTGGGTCTGTCCATAATAGGGTGGTGATGGTTTTGATTTCTTGATAGGTTTAGCATGAATCTGTTGTTGATTTTTTATGGGTACAACCCCTGAATTTTGCATTAATTCTGCAAAATCCATCGTAGCATTGTTTTGTTGACTTCCTGTTTCATCACTCATTAGTAGTGATCCTCTTATTCCTTAATCTAATAATACGATAACTTATGGATATTTTACTCAGTAACGATGATGGTTTTCTAGCGTCTGGTATCAATCAATTACGGACTAGCCTATTGCAAGAGGCTTCCAATCGAGTCACTCTGATCGCACCGCATCAAGACTGTAGTGGTGCAAGTAACTCTTTAACACTAAAAACCCCTCTAAGACTCACTAATCACGGTGAGCGTATTTACAGTGTTAATGGTACACCGACTGACAGTGTACATTTAGGTTTAACCTCCTTATTAACCTCAAAACCTGATATTGTTATTTCAGGTATTAATGCAGGTGCTAACTTAGGTGATGATGTACTGTATTCGGGTACAGTCGCAGCAGCAATGGAGGGACGTTTTTTAGATTGTCCTGCGATTGCTGTTTCAAGTACCTCATTTCAGCCCAAATATTTTGACTCAGCCACTCGGGTTGTAAAACAATTGCTTGGTCAGATTAATCACTATCCTAATAATGACAATATGATTTTAAATGTTAATGTCCCTGATTTACCGTGGGAACAAATTAAAGGCATAAAAGTAACCCGTTTAGGACGCAGACATTGCCCTGAACCTATCTATAAGCAAAAAGATCCACACGGCAAGGATATGTATTGGGTTGGTCCTCCTGGTGCGGAGCTAGACGCAGATGAAGGTACTGATTTTTACGCCATTAAACACGGCTATGTATCAGTTACCCCAATTCATATTGATTTGACCCGTTATCAGGCATTAGAAAGCACTACAGATTGGATAAATACCATCGTTCATGAGAAAAATATCGCATAGTCAACATCGCTTAGCAGCAACACTTGATATACAGGGCTGTGGTATGACCTCACAGCGTACCCGTAATCGGCTGGTTAAACGCTTACAAATACAAGGGATTCAACACCCATATATTTTACATGCTTTTCGCTATGTTCCTCGTCATCTATTTGTCGATGAAGCGCTTGCGAGCCGTGCTTATGAAGATTCATCTTTACCGATTGGTTATGGGCAAACGATTTCTCAACCTTATATTGTGGCACGGATGACCGAGCTATTATTGCAACAGCACGATGCTAAGCGACGATTAGACAATGTCTTAGAAATTGGTACAGGATCGGGTTATCAAGCCGCCATTTTGGGTGCATTAGTTAAAACATTACACAGTGTTGAAATTATTCCGCAACTGCATCACAGTGCTAAACAATTACTGCTGGCTTTAGGTTATCGAAATATTTATTTACACCAAAGTAATGGTAATTGGGGCTGGGAAAGCGCTGCACCCTATGATGCTATTATGGCAACTGCTGCACCTGAAAAAGTCCCTAATAGCCTACTGCAACAATTAAAAGTAGGTGGAATCTTAATTATTCCGATTGGAAAGCAAGGTCGTACCCAATACTTACATGCTATTCAACGTACCTCTAAAACGGATTACCAAACCACTTTGCATAACAGCGTGCAATTTGTTCCCTTTACCCGTCAATCTCAACGATAACAACAAAAAATATGAAATTATTTGCACCTCTTTATAATAAAATTTTAAAATTATCTGCACATAAACAAGCCCCTAAATATCTTGCCAGTTTAAGTTTTGCAGAATCCTCTTTTTTCCCGATTATGCCCGATATTATGTTAATTCCAATGGTATTAAGTAAACCACTGAATTGGCGATATTTAGCTTTACTCACCACAATTAGCTCTGTATTAGGCGGAATTTTAGGTTACGCACTGGGTTATTGGTTATTTGATAGTGTGCAGCCGTATATTGTCCAATTAAATTATCAAGGGCATTTTGAATTAGCGAAACAATGGTTTGCAGAATGGGGCGTTTGGGTCGTTTTTGTGGCAGGATTTTCACCCATACCCTATAAGATTTTTACTGTGACGGCAGGGGCATTATCAATGCTGTTTTGGCCGTTTGTGTTGGCATCTTTGATTGGACGCGGAATGCGTTTTTTCTTAGTCGCAGGTTTAGTCGCCTATTTTGGTGAAAAAATAGAACCATTCGTTTTACAATATATTGAACGATTAGGTTGGGCAGTGGTTGCTATTTTAGTAATTGCCGTTGCTTATCTGAAATTCCTCTAAACTCTTAAGCGATACATAATTTAGCGCGGTTAAACACCCCGCTAAATAAGCAATACAACTAAATACGCTGATAAATTTCATGTAAGACTTTGACTTCAGCTTGAGCGGCTTGATCAATACGATCTTGCTCACCTGCTAAATAAGCTTGCCATGTTTGCGGCATATCGAACGAACTTAAGACATCTAAATTCAATAGACAGGCGAGGTTAGAAAGACTCGCAACAGTATTGGATTGATCTGCAAATAACTGACTTAAATCCTGATGAGCTTCTGAGTTTGGCAGACTTAAACCGTGTTTTAAAGCACGGTAACGCAGCACAGGCAACTCATAGCTCAAGCCTTGCCATGACAATAGTTTTGGATTATTCGCTTCAGCAATCGATTGAATATAACCTTGTAAAATATGCTTTTCATCCGCATTGCCACGGCTATCTAGGCTTAATTGATGTAAGACTGTTTTACCCTTGGTTTCGACTAAAAGAGCAATACTCACAATACGTTGCAAATACAAGGGTAAATTTTCTGAGCCTGAACATTGCTGTTGCAAATGAAACATGGCTTTTGCCACCCCCGCATCGGATAAATTCTTAATCTGATGCAAACGGCGACCTGTTTCAATATCAGGAATAGTTTTGATGGCAAGGGAGATAATGGACATAAGCGATTTTAACTCAAGCGTCTAACTCAAAGAGAAACAATAAAAATTACTGAACAAGATCCAACATAGCTTGCTTATCAGCTTCACTAAATGGTTGTTGTTGCTGATTCTTTAACACAGCATTGATATCTTTTGCCAATCTGGTTGCTACAGTGATGAAATCTTCAATGGTTTGAACATCATCAATTAAACTAGGCAAATTGAGAATCAACGAAATACCAGGAATATTCGTCCCTCGAATATCATCAGGTTTTAATGTCCACGGTGCAACACCATTAGCAATGGTATAAATACTGACTTCGCCCTTATCGGTTAGGGCTACACGATGAAACAAATCCATCTCACCATACTTCAAACCAATCCTTGCCATAACATTGAGTAATTTATTACCATTGATACCGATGTCTTCATCGAGAGAAGCAATAAATAGTACGAGTTGGGTTTCTTTGACCGCTTTAGGGGTAATGGCTTGTTTAACTTCTTGCACTTCCTCTTTTGACATTGCTCCACTGTCAGGAGGAATATCGTCTTTTACTGATGAGGCTAAACGCCCCTCTTCGTCACGAATGGCGTGAATGTGCATATCTTGTTCCTTAGGAAGAATTTTCCGAGAAGAACGACTCATAAAGAAAAGTGCGACTAAGACAGCCATACCCAAGAGCATAATAATGATACTGACGGGTTCCATGTGGTTAATTTCCTATTTTTTTAATTGAATATTTAGTCAGAGCCAATTCGTACCGCTTCCTCAAGATCCACAGAGACTAAGCGAGATACTCCAGCTTCCCGCATGGTAACACCCACAAGATTTTCGGCAAGTTCCATTGTGGACTTATTGTGGGTTATAAAAATAAATTGTACTTGTGCTGACATTTCTCTGACTAAATTGGCGAAACGTCCTACATTTGCTTCATCTAAAGGGGCATCAACTTCATCTAACATACAGAAAGGGGCAGGGTTTAGCTCAAAAATGGCAAACACCATTGCAACAGCGGTTAAAGCTTTTTCACCGCCTGAGAGTAAATGAATATTAGATAATTTTTTCCCCGGCGGTCTTGCCATAATGACAACCCCTGTCTCCAGTAAATTATTATCGGTCATACTTAAATACGCCTCTCCCCCTCCAAAGAGTTTAGGAAACATAACATTCATACGCTGACTGACCTGTTCAAAGGTATCTTTAAAACGGCTGCGGGTTTCTCGATCAATTTTAGCCATTGCGGTCTCTAGTGTCTCTAAAGCTGTCTCTAAATCGGCACGTTGAGTCGCAAAATAGATTTGACGTTGCTTTGCTTCATTATATTCCTCAATCGCAGCCAAGTTAATCGCACCTAAGCGTTTAATACGTACTTGAACCTGACTAATTTGTTGCTGGTGTTGCTCTATAGTAGCGTATTTATTTAAGTGGTCTTCGAGTACATCCCGCAATAGTTCTGTTTCAGCCAGTTGCTCTAGCAAACTTTTTTCTTGTAATTGGCTTTCTTGCCATTGTAATTTCAGTTCTTCCAGCGTATCCCGCTGTGTACTAATCTGCTGTTCCCAGTCTAAACGCTGCTTCTCCTGTGCTTTAATCTGTTGATCACTGCTTTCTCGTTGGGAACGAGCCGCCATTAACTTTTTTTCGCTACTTAGCTGTCGAGCTAATTCTGTTTGTAAACGTGCTTCTAAATCTTCTTCGGGTTGTTGTTCCTGTTTCGCCTGTTCTAATAAACGGGTTTGGCGTTGTTGCAGTTGCTGCAAATTATCTTGCAAGCGTTGTAACTGCTGTTCAGAAAATTGCTTTTTCATGCCTAATGATTCAAGCTGAGAACGACTTTCTTGCAGTGCATCCATTAACCATTCCAACTGATCATCTGCATGAGCGAGACTTTCCGTTAAGATTTCACCCTGTGGGACTAGTTCCTCCTTTTGCTGTGATAATTGCTCTATCTGCTCAAGGGCTTGATCATGGCGTTGTTGCGCCTGTTGATGCTGTAATTGCTCCGCTTGAATACTCTGCTGTAACGCCTGTTTTTCTTTATCAATCAACTGAATTCGTTGCTGAGAATTATTTAGCTGACTCTGCAAGGAAGAAAACTCAGCGGCGACTTGGCTGTAATTTTGATGGCATTGATTAAACTGATTTTGATATTGATTCGCCTGTTGATTAAGTTGCTTTAGAAACACTTGATTATCGTTTAAGCTATTCTGATCGTTTTGTAAATTATCTCTTAATTGCTGCAGCGTGATTTGTAATGACTCTATTTCTTGTTGGCGTAATAATAAACCTTGATGCTCGACTTGATCCGCTCGAATACGAAGGTAATTAAGCCCTAATTCAATCCCCTCTTTAGTAATAATGGATTGCCCTACTTGTAGCAGTGCCTGTTTAGCAAAAGCTTGGCTTAAATCCTCAGCACAATAAATATGGGATACATTGGCTCTAATCGCTTCAGGGTGTTGTACCTTGCTTGCCAGTGTTACGGTTGTATTATCTAACTGCCCAATCGTTTCAGCGTGACTGTATGAGTTGGCTGACTGTGAGGAAATTAATCGCAGATTATTTTTAGCTAACTCTTGCAGTGGTATTTGCAAACGCTGTAGTGGAATATCATCAATATATAAAGCCTCCAATTGCTCGCCTAGAACGGTTTCTAAGGCATGCTCCCAACCTATATCAACTTTAATACATTCAGCTAAACGTACTTTCTTATCTAAATTATTTTTATGTAGCCAATTATTCAATTGCTTATGTGTTTTACCAGAACCCTTATTTAAACCTGCCTGTTGCAACACCTGTAAAGATACCAAACGACCTTTAAAACGATGCCCCTCTGCGGTGTATTGATTGATTGCTTGTTTAAGTTGCTTTTGGGTGGATAAGCTCGTCTGTAAATCAATTTGATGCTGTTTTTGTTGCGTTTGAATCGCTTGCTTTTGCTGAAATAAATCATTTTTTCGTTGTTCAAGCTGCGCTAAATTCGCCTGTAAATCCTCTAAATGATATGCACTCATTTCATCTTTAAGTCGGGCTAAATGCTGTTGATATTGCTGTATCATTTGCTCAATTTGTAGCAAACGATTATTTTCAATCTGCGACTGTTGAGTCGGTTCGGCTAACTGAGCCTGTAAACTCGCCCATTGCTCCTGCCATTCGGTTTGTTCATACTCTGCTTCCAAGCGAGTTTCTTGGGCAATCTCCAACTCGGTTTGCTGCTGTTCTAATAAGGGTTCAATTTCATTGTAACTATCGCTTAATTCTGATAAATCCTGTCTATCTGCTTCAATTTGTTCTAAAACAGCGGCTAATTCAGATTGTAGCTGGGCTTGCTCATTGGCTTGTCGTGTATATAACTCTCGTTGGTGCTGAATGGTTTGCTCAAGACGAGAAATTTCAGCCGTAATTCGATAATAATTAGCTTGAATTTGATTGAATGCTTCATTCGCATTTTCATGCTCAAGCCGCTGCTGTTCAAGTTCCCGTTCGGTACGCCGCAATTGACTTAATAAGGCTTGATGTTGAGTGGCATTTTGATCTAATTCACGCTGATGCTTATACAGCTTAGCCTCTTGCTGTTGCAAACGTAATAGCAGCAATTCGGCCTGTAATTGTCGTTCTTCTGTTTTATAACTTTTAAATTTAATCGCTGCATTGGATTGCCGTTTTAGACGGGCTAATTGCTTGTCAATCTCATCTTGAACATCCGCTAATCGTTGTAAACTTTCACGCGTATGACGAATACGGGTTTCTGCCTCGCGGCGGCGTTGTTTATACTTAGAAATCCCCGCTGCTTCCTCTAGAAAAATCCGTAATTCAGCAGGCTTTGATTCAATTAAACGCGAAATCATGCCCTGTTCAATAATGGCATAACTGCGTGGACCTAGACCCGTACCGAGAAAAATATCAGTAATATCGCGTCTTCGACAGCGGGTATTATTAAGAAAATACTGTGATTGACCATCACGACGCACCCGACGTTTAATAGATAACTCATCAAAGGCGGCATAACTTCCCCCCAGTGATTTATCTGTATTATCAAAGATTAACTCAACTGATGCTTGACCAATCGCTTTACGAGCACTCGAACCATTGAAAATCACATCATCCATTGATTGACCCCGCAAATGCTTAGCAGAGCTTTCACCCATGACCCAACGCACTGCATCAATCGTATTGGATTTTCCACACCCATTCGGACCTAAAATAGCGGTTAAATTACTGCGAAACTGGATTGTGCTGGGATCAACAAAACTTTTAAAGCCTGCTAATTTAATCTGACTGAGCCGCATCTAGCCGTTTCCTTCCTGCGGAAAATTCAAATGAACACAGCAGGTGATACATGAAATTTTTCACTTATCTTTTTAATTTGATCAATATTTAGAGACCTTTTCCCTGAAAGTATTTCAGATACAACACCTTGGCTTCCTATCTCTTTCATGTCTGACTGCTTTAAACCATGTTCTTTCATTAGATATTTTAGGGTGTCAATTACTGAGCCTTTATTTATTTCATAATTTTGATCTTCGTAATTTTCAATAAGTCTACCCATTGTTTCCATAACTGATGCAAGCTCATGGTTTTCATCATTACCAACTTCATCAATCAAAACATCTAAGTATTGAACTAAGTTTTTATATTCTTTTTCTGAATGAGGAACAGAGAAAATACCTTTAATATTTGGCCATACCTTGGATATATTAATTAATTGTGTATTCATATTCATACCTTCCATTTTTCTTTGTCATATTCTTTATGTGTTAAAACATGACGAATATACAAGCATTGCGTGTTGTAATGTACAGCAGCAATGAGTCTTATTTTATTCCCACCAATGTTAAATACTGTAAGGTCATCGACCTTATCAGCACTTGGAAATATTTCTCTTAACTCTGAAAAGTTTGCAATTTCTGTATTTTTTACAATTCTGTACCATGCGTCCAATGGTGTCAGTGAATTTTGATGCTCTTCTGCAAATTCTAGTAATCTTTTTCGAGTAATTATGTGCATAGACATCACACTATCTCAAATTGAGATTTTAAACAAGCTCAAAATTTGAGTATGAATTAAAATTGAAAGAAATTCTGATGCAAATATAACGAGACTGTAGAAAAACCTAAACATACCCTATTTCTCAATAAAAACAGTCATTTTCAAAAAATCTTTTTTTTGTGACAATTCCAATCATTTTTTTCATCAATAACGGGATTATTTTCATTTATTTTTTTCGCGGCTTGAGGTAATGCCTCTGGAATAAGCAAATAAGATTACTTTCAATAGGATAGCGGGGTTATAGGCAGGAGGACTGTCCTGATCATTTTTGTAAAGTGAATTAAAATCGATTAAATCTAATTGATTTTCAAGCAAATTATTCAAGGCATATTCAAAACTGCCACGTTGCAGTTGTGCTTTAAAATTGATGGTGATTAACCGTGTTTCGTCATCATCATAGGGAATATATTTTGCCATTTATCAATTTGCTGCTGAAAAGATCAGGGGGGTGATTTTATTGCATTTTGACCGAAAATAGGGTTTTTCTACAGTCAGAACGCCGCAAACACTTGGCTCAAACTCAGCCCTGTTTTTATGCTATAAGCGATAGCGTAGCATAAAAACAGGGCTGAGTTTGAGGTCAACGTGATTTGCCTTGGTACGCCCAGCATGGGCGTGAACTAATGAGGTGAAAGTCCTCTGTAGGAGAACCTACCTCTCGCTGTGATAGCGAAGATTATAACTACTAGCCGACGGCAACTGCAAG
>WFRR01000105.1 GCA_015486375.1 Thiotrichaceae bacterium | reverse complement strand
CTAAATTGGGTTTTACTTCTTTTTTATTATCTTCGTTAGCAGTTAATAGTGTTGTAACGGATAACCCTGCAATTATAATGGTAGTTAAAAAATAATTTAACTTCATGTTTTTCTCTCTTTATTAATAATTAATTTAAACGTTCAATATTTTTTTCATCAGTTTTTCAACTGATTTTTCTTTCATGTCATCGCCATATACCAAGATGGCATCAGCCTTTTCTTTGTTTGATATTATTCTCCAGTTTTTATTTTTTATTCTTCCTGATGTTTTATCTGATAATGTAGAAAAATTTATATTACTTAAAAAAATATCAACCTCTCCTGTGTACTCTCCTAGAACTCGTATATGTATTGCTTTATATTCATCTAACTTACAAAACTTACTCATTTTTATCTTCATGGTTTTTGAAGGAAATGAGAGTCCATTGGTTTCAAACCAATTTACTACTTCATTGGATAGGCCATTATTTAAGTAACTATCCTTTTGAATATCACTATATGCTAAGGTTATTAAATTAGGAGGTAATGAGTGCCAGTAAGTGAATGATAATACGGCTATAAAAATGGAAGCTGCTAAGGAATAGCCTATTTTCCATTGCTGATTTTTCCTTTTACACCTATCTTCTTCTAGTTTTTTTTTCCAGTTTAAATGTAATTTATTCGGTAGTTCTTTAGGGACGGTAGGCTTCAATAGTAACTCAGCTATTTTTTTATCTATCATCATAATTTCTCACTTATGTTAAAACTTGGAAGTGCTTTTTAAGCATATCCTTTGCCCTTGAAAGTCGGCTCATAACAGTTCCTGTCGGTATATTCAGTTGCTTACTAATTTCGTCATATGAAAAGCCATGTAAGTAATGTAAAAGCAGAATTTCACGGTGATTTTTAGAAAGGGTTTGTATTGCCTGCTCTAGGTCTATAATTTCATATTGCTCAAGCTTAGTTTTTTGAGTTTCTATAATATTTAATTGTGTTGTTATTTGTTTATCTTTAATTTTTGTCTGGTATTCACGGTAACTACATCGGCGTAATATACTGAGCAACCAACTCAAGGCATAAGCATCATCCTTTAAGGTGCCTATAGAATTCCATGCTTGGTAATAAGCTTCTTGAACTAAATCTGTTGCAATATCTCTATTTCCTGTCATCCATAAGGCGTGTTTGTACATAGCTCCATGGTGGCTATTTATCCACAGGCTAAATTTTTTCTCCCTGCTTTTTTTCTTCCACATTTCAAGTAGAATCCAATCTGAATTAAATAAATTTTGTTTATAGTTACTAGTGCAGCTTTAGGAGTATTTTATTCCCTTTCTTTTTAAATATTTTTACGGAATACTGTAGAAGGTTTTTCTAAGGGAAAAATTGTGGAAAGAGTTAGCAAGGTTAGGTGCTAGGAATATGAATTATAATAAGTTGCTACACCAAGCGAAAACGACTCAATCCGCTCCCTACGGTCGATTTTAGTACAAGCAGCGGCTTGAGTCTTTTCCGCGTGAGCAAGACGTTCTAACTGTAGAAAAACTCCATTTTCGTTCAAAATACGATAAAATTACTCTCTGATATTTTCAGCAGAAAATCGGTCAATAGCAAAATACATTCCCTATGATGATAACGAAGAACATGGATTTATGGTATTGAAGAAAAATCAAAATTTCCGTGGAAATAAGTCGATAAACTTTGAAAAGTGATAAAAAAGTAGCTAACAAGCGAAACCCAACTCAATCCGCCAGTTTTGCTACAGTTCGCTATACTCCATTAAGGCTCTTTTATAAAAAGCGATGTGTTTAATCTTTAGTTATTTGAAAATTCAGGAAAAATTATATGTTTAAAATAATAGTTATGACGCTATTTCTAATGGTAGCCAGTCAAACAAGTTTAGTAGCCAGTGATGGCTGCTTTAGTGAAGAAAAAATTACCGAAGCAATTAAGTCTTTAAATGATTTTTATGGCGATGTTCCTGCCAGTGTTAATTGCAAAAAAGAGGAGAAGAGTGAAGTTGAAAAAATAATTTGTGAAAATAATTTTTTGCAGCTTATGGATGAATTGGATACAAAAGCACATGTGTATGCAGTAGAGAATGCTACAAAATCTGAAGTTGACCACAAAACGCTAGTTGATCAAGATTGGATTGAAAGCTCTAGAAATAAATGTACATCAGTACTGTGTTTATGCCAAGCCTTTATGATGCATACAAATGATAATAAAGGAGGCGATTCACCTTATTTCTCCTTTTTAACTCCCAGTGTAGAATAAAAACCCTGAATGATTTGCTTGAGAATAAATTAGATTTAATCGATTTTGATTTACTTTATAAAAATGATCCTGATATTCTCAAAAACCTTAATTGAAGTACCGAAAACATGAAAATAACCATTATCAGTGGCAGTCCTCGCCATCATTCTCAAAGTGAAAAAGTAGCTAAATACATTGAAACGCGTTTACTTAAAAATGGACAAGCCAGTGAAACTTACCTCTGTAACTTAGCGGGTAACCCTTTGCCATTGTGGGATGAAAGTATTTGGGCAGGGGATCAAGACTGGAAAGACCGCCTTGCACCCATTGCTGAGGAGCTGATTGCTAGTGATGGCTTTGTGGTCATTGCACCTGAATATCATGGTCAAGTACCTGCGGGATTAAAGAATTTCTTTTTGATGTGGAAACAGGAGTTATCTCATAAGCCTGCTTTACTGGTTGCTGTTTCCTCGGGTGATGGCGGTTCTTATCCTATTGCTGAATTGCGGATGAGCAGCTATAAAAATAGTCGTATTTGCTACTTACCTGAGCATTTAATTATTCGTAATATTGAGTCTGTACTGAATGATGAAGCCGATAAAGATGCGGATTCTGCCGATGCTTATTTCCGTGAACGGATTGATTGGTCTTTAGGTATTTTGGAACAATATGCGCTGGCATTAAAGCAAGTTCGTGCCAGTGGTGTGACAGAAACTGATAAATTTGGTAATGGTATGTAAATTAAGGCTTGCCCCGATAAAATAGCAATGCAGTGGAAGGGGATCATAAATCTAGTCTGTTGCATTTTTACCGTCTGTGGTAGCATTCACGCCTTTCAAACCGCATCCGTAAGTAGATAATGACTCAATATATTTTTGTCACAGGTGGCGTTGTATCATCGCTAGGGAAAGGCATCGCAGCGGCTTCATTAGGAGCAATTTTAGAAGCACGTGGACTTAAAGTGACCATGATGAAGCTCGATCCATATATTAATGTGGATCCTGGCACAATGAGTCCTTTTCAGCATGGAGAAGTTTTTGTTACCGAAGACGGTGCGGAAACTGATCTTGATTTAGGTCACTATGAACGTTTTGTTGGTTTTACGGCAACCCAATTAAATAACTTCACCACAGGGCGAATTTATCAAAGCGTGATTGCGAAAGAACGCCACGGTGATTATCTCGGTGCAACGGTGCAGGTCATCCCTCATATTACCAATGAAATTAAAGAATCTGTGCGTGCAGGTGCAGGTGATGCTGATATTGCTTTAATTGAAATTGGGGGAACAGTGGGTGATATTGAATCGCTACCCTTTATGGAAGCCATTCGGCAAATGGGAGTTGAAGAGGGGCGTAATAATGCTTTATTTATGCACCTTACTCTCGTTCCTTATCTTGCCGCCGCAGGCGAAATCAAAACAAAACCGACGCAACATTCAGTTAAAGAATTACGTTCGATTGGAATTCAACCTGATATTTTACTCTGTCGGAGTGAACGATCGATTCCTGATCATGAGCGCAGTAAAATTTCACTGTTTACTAATGTTGAATTTAAAGCCGTTATTCCAGCGGTTGATTTAGATAATATTTATAAAATTCCACTCTGGCTACATTCACAAAAACTCGATGAAATTGTGGTGGATAAACTCGGTTTAGATTTACCTGAAGCCGATTTATCTGACTGGAAAGATGTCTGTAATGCTATGGAATTCCCTGAGTCAGAAGTCACCATTGCCATGGTGGGTAAATATATTGATTTAACTGAATCGTATAAATCCTTAAATGAAGCCTTAACCCATGCAGGTATTCAGACTCAAACTCACGTCAATATTGAATATATTGATGCAGAGAAATTAGAATCTGAAGGGCTAGATGCACTTAGTCATGTCGATGCTATTCTTGTTCCCGGTGGCTTTGGCAAACGGGGTACAGAAGGTAAAATTGCCTCAGTAGGCTATGCCCGTAGAAATAAGATTCCATATTTAGGTATTTGCCTAGGAATGCAGGTTGCCGTGATTGATTATGCGCGTAATTGTGCCAATTTAAGCGAAGCACACAGTACCGAATTTAATACCGAAACGCCGCACCCTGTGATTGGTTTAATTACCGAATGGCAAACTAAAGATGGTTCAATTGAAAAGCGTACAAAAAAATCTAAGAAAGGCGGCACCATGCGTTTAGGTGGGCAGGCGTGTCAATTAAAACCTAATTCATTGGCAAAGAAGATGTATGAAAACAAAAAAGAAATTGTTGAGCGTCATCGTCATCGTTATGAATTTAACAATGGTTATAAAGCTCAATTAGAAGAAGCGGGTCTCAGTTTCTCTGGTTTATCTCGTGATGGTAGTTTGGTCGAAATGTTAGAAATTGAAGATCATCCTTGGTTCTTAGCCTGTCAATTCCACCCTGAATTCACATCACGCCCTCGCACAGGACACAGCTTATTTACGGGTTATATTGAAGCTGCACTGAAACACAAACAAACGCGTCAGCAATAGTAAAAGGTTATTTATGCAACTCGGAAACTGGAACGTCGGTATTGATCAACCCTTGTTTTTAATCGCGGGGCCTTGTGTGATTGAGTCTGAACAACTCAATATGCAAACAGCGGAACGAATGAAGCTCATCACAGATAAGTTATCCATGCCCTTTATCTTTAAATCCTCTTTTGATAAAGCGAATCGTTCTTCCCATCAAAGTTATCGTGGTCCGGGTTTAGAAGAAGGATTACGGATTTTAGAGAAAATTAAAACCGAATTAGAATTACCGATTCTAACCGATGTGCATGAAGACACCCCTTTTGACCAAGTGGCTGAGGTTGTTGATGTAATGCAAACCCCTGCTTTCTTGTGTCGGCAAACCAATTTTATTCAAACGGTTGCACGCTGTGGTATCCCTGTCAATATTAAGAAGGGACAGTTTATGGCACCGTGGGATATGGGTAATGTGGTGGATAAGGCCAGAGCTACGGGTAATTCTCAGATTATGGTGTGTGAACGGGGTTATTCCTTTGGTTACAATAATCTCGTCTCTGATATGCGTGGTTTAGCCACTATGCGGGAGACTCAAGCCCCCGTGGTTTTTGATGCAACGCATTCGGTACAGTTGCCTGGTGGACAAGGTAATTGTTCGGGCGGACAACGAGAGCATGTACCTGTATTAGCACGGGCAGCCGTTGCCGCAGGAATTTCAGGCTTATTTATGGAAACCCACCCGAATCCTGATCAGGCCTTAAGTGATGGGCCGAACTCATGGCCATTAGATCGTATGGAAGAAATCCTTACAACCCTACAACAGCTTGATCAATTGGTTAAAGCGCAGCCTTTAATCGAAACTACCTTGGATTAAAGCATAAGAACCTCTAACCCTCCCCTAACCCGAATGTCATCGTAATGACACAAAGTTGCATTACAGTACAGTGATATTTATTTAGTTATGGAAATATGACGGAGTTTAAAAAAACATGTCAGAAATCGTAAAAGTAATTGCCCGCGAAGTGATTGATTCACGCGGAAACCCAACCGTAGAAGCGGATGTTACCCTAGCAAGCGGTGTCATAGGACGCGCGATTGCGCCTTCTGGTGCATCAACAGGTGAACGTGAAGCCTTAGAATTACGGGATGCCGAAGCACGCTATATGGGTAAAGGCGTACGCACCGCAGTTAATAATGTCAATACTGAATTAGCGGATGCGGTCGTGGGTATGAGTGCTTATGAACAAGCTGCAATTGATAAGGCAATGATTGACTTAGACGGTACAGAAAGTAAAGAACGTCTGGGCGCAAATGCCTTATTAGCCGTTTCACTGGCTACCGCTCATGCCGCTGCAACTGATAAGCAACAGCCTTTATATCAATACCTTGGCGGAGCAGAACAGTACAAAATGCCTGTGCCAATGATGAATATTATCAATGGTGGTGAACATGCTGATAATAGTGTTGATATTCAAGAATTTATGATTCTTCCTGTCGGTGCAAACAGTATCACGGAAGCAATTCAATACGGTGCTGAAGTCTTTCATAATTTGAAATCCGTCTTAGCGAAAAAAGGCTTAAATACAGCCGTCGGTGATGAGGGTGGTTTTGCGCCTGATTTATCGTCTAATGAAGCCGCGATTGAAATCATTTTAGAAGCGATTGAGAAAGCAGGCTTTAGTGCAGGAAAAGATATTTACCTTGGCTTAGATTGTGCTAGCTCAGAATTTTATAAAGATGGCCAATATGTTTTAGCCTCAGAAGGACGTTCTTTTGATGCAGAAGGCTTTACTGATTATTTAGCAGATTGGGTCAATAAATATCCAATCTTAACCATTGAAGATGGTTTAGCTGAAAATGATTGGGCGGGTTGGGCTTATATGACCGAGCAATTAGGTGATAAAATCCAATTAGTCGGTGATGATTTATTTGTTACGAATACCTCTATTTTCAAGCAAGGTATTGATAAGAATATTGCTAACTCGATTCTGATTAAATTTAATCAAATCGGCACACTAACTGAAACATTGAATGCGATTAAAATGGCGCACGATGCGGATTATACAGCGGTTATTTCTCATCGTTCAGGGGAAACTGAAGATACAACCATTGCTGATTTAGCTGTTGCAACCAATGCAGGACAAATCAAAACAGGTTCATTATCGCGTTCTGATCGTATTGCAAAATATAATCAACTGATTCGTATTGAAGAAGCCTTAGGTGCTAATGCAAGCTACCCTGGTTTAGCTTCTTTTAAACGCGCTTAGTTAGGAAGGATTAATGCAAAAAACCGTTGATATTGGTGATTCTTGGTTTGCTGAACTTGGAGATGAGTTTCAGCAAGACTATATGCAAGCGCTTAAGCAGTTTTTAAGCGCGGAAAAAGCGAATAAACAGCTTATTTTACCGCATTCATCACAGTGGTTTAATGCACTACGCACTACGCCATTGGATGCAGTGAAAGTTGTGATTATTGGACAAGACCCTTACCCAACCGTTGGACATGCTCATGGTTTATGTTTTTCTGTCTTACCTGAAGTCAAACCTTTACCTAAATCTTTGCTCAATGTGTATAAAGAGCTGCAAGATGATTTAGGTATTGATAATTTCCACACGGGCTATTTGCAACCGTGGGCAGAACAAGGGGTGTTACTCTTAAATTCTGTTCTCACAGTGCAAGCGGGTCGTGCAGCGAGTCATCGGGGCAAAGGCTGGGAAACGTTTACCGATAAAATAATCCGTGTTATTAATCAAAAATCTGAAAATGTGGTGTTTATTCTCTGGGGTAAATATGCACAGGATAAAGGCAGAGTGATTGATCAATCACGGCATTTAATTCTTAAATCAGCACATCCTTCACCACTCTCATCTTATCGTGGTTTTTTTGGTAGCAAACCTTTTTCACAAGTGAATAACTACCTTACCGCTAAGGGTAAAACTGCAATTGATTGGCAAATACGCTAATCAATCGCAAGCTTTTATCCGTGGTTTCCAATTTGAAATTTCTACTCGTATTTAAAACCCATTGCTTCAAAATCTAAGACATCCACCACTTTAACTTTCTTCATATTACTGTAGTCATGCAAACGCTTTAAAATGGTTTGAGCAGCAGAAACTGATTGATATTGATTGGAATCACTGCCAACCCACGGCCATAAATCATCATTTAGCTTATGCCCTAGTGGTGCAACTCGTCCTTCAAAGGGTGAAAATTCATCAGGATGTGGCCAAAAATCTTTGGGGTTTGAGTCTGCATTAATGCGTAATTGGAATTCTTGCCAATGCGCCCAGATTCGATCAACATTAGCATGGTGCATCCAGAAAATGGGGTCATTGGGTGAAAACGAACCTGCCATATGTCCACCAATAAAGCGATGTCCTGCATTATGAGTTCGCATAATAAAGCCATCATAGCCTTGTTCTAAGACTAGCCAAAAAGCCCAGAGTGGATTACTGCCCCGTATTGAAATATTCAATTCACTTAATTGCTGCATTTGTGCAATCGACGGCGGCCAATTATTTTCTGTACTGCCGCGTTTTAAGTTTCTTCCAGAACCTTCTTCTAAGTGACGGTTAACAGAAAAACCCCGCAGACTCGACGGCCACCAATCAGGCTTTCTATTATTGGGAACACGTCTACGTAATAGACCATTACTAATTGACTCGGGTCTACCGCGTGTGGTTGAGCTGAGAAAGTCATCGGTAAATAAGCGATTACTTGCCCCAATATCATCACTCCAATCCCAATACGGCAAGCTGACCCCTGCAACTTCTTTCTGTAAGGCTAATTCAAATAGACGCAGATATTGACGATGCCATGCTAAAAAGCCAATATTATTATGGGCAAAATTAACAGGATCAGCATTATTTCTTGTCACTGCCATGACCGCACCATGCAATGCCACAAATTGATCATAAACACTAATATTGGCATCGGAAGCTTTACGGGCTTTTAGTTTAATAATTGCTTCAAGAAAGGCATCTATTTCATTATCATTGAGTTGAGCTGCACTTTTTCTTATATCCATCTTAAGCTCCTTTCTTTATATTGTGATGTTGATGAGATTGTTTATTCCCTTTTGATTTTACTTTGGGCATGGCTTGATGATGTTCATGATGTCCTTCCGCTTTAACAACATATAAACCCGCCATCATTTCAGTCTGACTTGGCAAACTGCGGCTGTTCTGAATAACTTCCCTAAAACTACGTCCTGAACAGGTACGCAAACGTAATAAACTTTGGTACATATTCGGTTCACCTAAATCAATACTTAACTCAGCTCCGAGGCGATGGGTATCGACACTAATATCCACTGGTTTAGGACTGGTATGACCACAGTAGGCCTGTGCGTATAAATGACTGGAGAGTTCCGTGTAAAAGCCAGCATCACAACCATCCAATGCGCCGAGATTTGTCACAAACTCCAAGCGTTGACACAACATCCCCGGTGCAGTGACAATAATATCGATCTGATTCGCATCGACCATCAGATTCAATAGTCTAGGACCTGCTTTAGTGAGCAGATAATGAACTTTTTCCATCGTTGTTTTCCTTATTATTTTTTCTATAAACGAATGTAGAGTATTTTTGATTCACGTCTCTTTAAAGACGTAAGACGGTATCGTTTTGGCTCTTTTATTTTCTTATTTTTTAAAATACCGTCATCAACTATAGTTCAGTTAGACTTTTTTTGAGCTTGTTTCGTTATTGGTGCGTATATCAGTTATTCATTACTCAGATTATTTAAGCGAAATATTAGCAGGGGTTTTGTATACACATCATAGACTTTTTTGCCATAGACCCAATAGACAGACACAACTTAGGTTTTTATACCTATTTAGAGGTAACACAAAGTGGGTTTTTATATCTATTTTAATATAACCCAGTTTAGGTTTTTCTGACCAAAATGGATATAAAAACCCAGTTTGGGGCATACACAACAGACAAACGACAATAAAACAGAAACAGTTTACAAAAAAACAGCAACAGACCACAACAACGACAGAAAACAGTCCACAGTGAGACAAAAAGACAGCGGACAAACGACAATCACAGGGTAAAATTAATTTTTAGTTTTTTATTGACAAACTGATTAAAGGCATGGCAGGATACTTGCCATTGTCAGCACAGAGACAAAATACGCCATCAAAATAGCGGTTTTAATTTCTGTGAAATTTCAAAAGTCGTCGCTGTTTGGGGTCGTTTTTTTTAAATTGGTTTGACGAGAAAAGCCCTGCCCAAACATTGTGAAAAATTCACAATGGGTGCAGGAAAACAGGCGACGAAAAGTCGCCAAAAGAATTAAATAGGCTCTAAAGTGTTGTTTGTAGCAACTCAGCTAGAGCTATTAACCGCAATCAACAAAGGATTGAAGTTATGTCCGCTGCATTCTATAAAAATGACCATACCCCTCTGTGCGTCAACCATTTAGATAAAGGCTATCTTGCTGAGCAAAATATCTTTAATGGCAACTTTCTCAATATTTTCCCAGAACAATCTAATGAAATTTATCGTAAGTGTTTCAACTACTTAGCCACCTGCCAGCTATCCAGTCGCTGTGTACGCGTATTTTGTGCAATCATGGAACAGACGGTCGGATTCCATAAGCTAGAAGATAATCTCACCAGCACCCGCTTGGAAGGACTCACCAAAATTCGCCGCGATCATGCCGCACAAGCGATGCGTGAATTAGATCAAAATAATGTGATTATTCATCGTCATGGCGGTCAATATCACAATTAT
>WFRR01000104.1 GCA_015486375.1 Thiotrichaceae bacterium | reverse complement strand
GTTTAGTAGTCACAATTATCCTTTATTTTAATCATTTTTCTAAACTATAAAGATGATTTTCTATTATCTCTCTCTGTGCATATCTGTTTCCATGGTACACACACAATCGCTTTACAAGCTGGTCGTATCCTTTAATTCCAAATTGTTCTAAATTATAATTAGAAATTGCTTCACAGTCATAAGCCATAGGATTAAAATGATCATTTAAGTTTCTACCTAGAGCATTGTCTACACAATACTCTAAGGTATCGCTGTTCTTTGAATATAGTATTTCTACAGCGGTCACAGCAGACTCAAAACCATTTATATCCGTTATACCACCGCAAAATTTATTATACACATAGATTGAGTGTTTATGCTGTTTTTTAAGTAATGTAAAAAACTCTTTTTGACCTATTTGATAATCATCATCATTTTTTTGCAAAAAATCGCCACCAACAGCAGCAATAGCCCTATGTGGCAGGATAAGTGACACATAAGTTAGAATGTCATTTACCGAGAAACAGAGGAATCTAATGAGTAAACATTACAATGACGAATTCAAGGCATCCATGATAGAAAAGATGCTGTCACCGAACGAAACACCCGTATCCGTATTGTCGAAAGAAACTGGGGTGTCAGAAGCAACACTCTACAAGTGGCGGTTAGATTATCAGACCCAAGGGCACACGGTACCACAAAAGCGTATCAACACCCGTCACTGGAGTAGCGCAAATAAATTGGCAGCAGTGATTGAATCAGCGGCCTATAATGAGGCAGAGCTTGGCGAATATTGCCGATGTAAAGGGCTATACAAAGAACAGATAAAAGAATGGAAATTGGCGGCATTATCAGGCTACGAACGAACAGAGCAACTCGATAAAATAAAACAAAAATCTCGACAATCCGATCTAAAAAAGATCAACGCATTAAAACAAGATTTGGCGCGGAAAGAAAAGGCTCTAGCAGAAACAGCGGCGTTGTTGGTGCTGTCAAAAAAATGGGAAGCCATCTGGGGAGAAAACGCGGTCAATTAACGACCTCGGATTACCGTCAGATGGCGATTGAAAGCATCAGTAAAGCGATGAAAAGTGGTGCGCCGCAAGCCGAGGCGTGCGAAGTTGTTGGGATAAAACTCCGCACCTTTCAACGCTGGAAGAAAACAGGCGTTGTCGATGGCAGAACAACGGCCATAAAAACACCGTCAAACAAGTTAAGTCAACAGGAAAAGGAAGCCATTATCACTATTTGTAATAGCCCTGAATTCAGTAGCCGATCGCCCAAGCAGATTGTGCCAATATTGGCGGATAGAGGCCTCTACCTCGGCTCGGAAAGCAGTTTCTATCGAATTATGCGTGAAGCTGGGCTATTAAAGAGGCGGGGGCGGGCCAAGAACGCCGTAGTGCGGTTAAAACCGAAGACGTATACAGCAGACGGCCGCAACCAAGTGTGGTCGTGGGACATCACGTATATGGCCACATCAATCAGGGGTAGCTTCTTTTACCTGTATTTGATCATGGACATCTATAGCCGCAAAATTGTTGGCTGGGAAATTCATGACATTCAATTGGCTGATTTAGCTTCTGAGCTGTTAGAGAAAACACGTTTATCAGAGGGCTTAACGCCTGATCACTCGGTTGTTTTACACTCAGATAATGGTGGGCCGATGAAGGGGGCTGCGATGGTTGCGACTATGGAACGGTTGGGTGTTATCCCATCATTAAGCCGCCCATCCGTTAGTAATGATAACCCGTATTCGGAATCGTTGTTTAAGACGCTGAAATACGTGCCATCTTACCCTGACAAGCCGTTTGAGACGATTGAATTAGCGCGAGAATGGACGCTTAAATTCGTATGCTGGTATAACCAAGAGCATCATCATAGTGGCATTAATCATGTCACACCAAACCAACGCCATAATGGTGAGGATATCGCTATCCTTGAGCAGCGAAAAGAGGTCTATGAAGCAGCTAAAAACCGGTATCCTAGTCGATGGTCTGGCAACACAAGAAATTGGGATCATCAAGCGAAAGTAAAGCTCAATCCAAGCAATGAAACCGACCCAATATCGACCGTAAAAAATGCAGTATGATATCGATCATGGCTAGGCT
This sequence comes from Thiotrichaceae bacterium, assembly GCA_015486375.1. Lineage (GTDB taxonomy): Bacteria > Pseudomonadota > Gammaproteobacteria > Thiotrichales > Thiotrichaceae > S015-18. Next base: position 489 of record WFRR01000104.1, on the reverse strand, counting down.
CAGAAAAGGATGGAGACAGCAATTATCACTTCCAACGGTCATCGGCTTCTTAGCCTGCTCCGTGCTGTTATTATTATACCATCACTTTCGCGTAAATATTTTGGGGTTTGGAGTGAAACCCCATTTAAATTAAAACGTATATTTTATGACATTTATGTTGACACCTTCCGCTACTTTACCCTTTTCCAACCTTTCCTCTAAGTATGTGCAATATTATACTTGACCCCTTTTTTCTTAACCCTGTACTTCAAAATATAATAAAACTTACGCCTTGACTAGCTGGGAAGATAAAGCGTAATTGTTGTACCTGATTCTTGATTATTGTCATTTTTTTCAAAAGAAACGATCTCAATTTTTCCTCCATAAGCTTCAACAAATTTTTTTATCAGGGGCATACCAAAACCGGTTCCCATTTCCCCTTGGGTTCCAATCCGACTTGTCTTAGCTGAAGGATCAAATATCTGTTTTAATAATTTTTTTGGCATCCCT
>WFRR01000103.1 GCA_015486375.1 Thiotrichaceae bacterium | reverse complement strand
TGACAGTGATAATAGTCATTGCGTTCTTCGTTATAAATTAGCGTAATTGCTTGAATTTTTTGATCCAGTTGCTCGACCTGCATTTCTATTTCAACGACGCTTAAATCTAGCGTATTGGCTTCTAATTTCTTCACCAAAGAAGAAAAATAAGCAATCGGATTTTTAACAGGTTTAGCCGTATGATTTAAGCGTTTAGCCAATATTTTTAGTAACGCTTGGGCTTTATTTCCTGCGCGAGGTAAGAGGTATTCTTGCAAATTATCACATTGAACCGAGGTTAGCTGAGTCGGAAAATTCAGTTTATCCATTGTGATAGCCCGATAAATCGTATGTCGATTGGGTATTTCAAGATCACCGAGTAACTCAGCCGCCTCTGCTTGGCTTATCTTCTTAGTTTGCTGATTATTGCATTGATGATCTTGTTTATCAGCTGTGATGCTATCTGAAATTTTAGTTTCGGTATCAATCACTTGATCGCTTTCTTGATTACTTTGACAAACTGCATTGTTATCAGTTGAAATATTTGAATGATGTACTTTTTCTTCAATATTACGAAGCTGTGTACAGACTTTTTCTTCTAATTTCTCAAAGGCTGAGAACAGTTTATTGTGCAGTGATAATGCCAGTTTATCCACATCAAACGATTTATTTTGATCAATACTGCTAATTTGGGATTCTGTATTTTCTGCTACGGGTGAATGATCTTTCTCTACTTTCGGGGTTATCTCAACGGGATGATTTTCACTGAGTGGCAAACCCTGATCAATAGCTTCATCTGCACTGATTTGTTCATCAGTTGCGGTCAGTTCTAAACCTTGATCAACCACTTCATCTGCATATTTATCCGAGATTAAATGGCGTGGATCATTGCTTCTAGCTTCCGTATTGGTTCGACCTGATCCCCATGATGATAGATTGAAGTTAACGGAAACATAATTATGAAATTCTCCCCCACGACGATGAATAATGACATTATTTTTAGCTAATTCACGCATTGCACTAGCAGCATGATCACGACGAATTTTGGTGAGTTGTTGTAGGCGGGTGCTAGTGACATTATCTTCGAGTTTGCCAAAAATAACGGTTTGATCCATCACGGCACAGAATATACGCACACAGCGACTGGATAGCTGACAAGTGGCTAAATAGTTGAAACAGCGGTTATAAATTTCTAAAGCTTGCTCGGGGAACAAATTGAGGTGGTTGCCGTTGATGATATTTTGATCGGCAAGATAGTCATTTTCTAAATGGTTCAGGTAGTAGGGCGCAGTGCCGCTACCGTACAATTCGGTGGACATAATCCAATTATCCTTTTAAGACATAAGATTGAGGTTATTAGCTCTCTAATTGTTGTTTTGTCAACATTCTAGGGCTAGTTCATGTAGGTCTTACTGGTCAAACTTCTAAGCTTTTCACACTCACAATCATTGATTTCTCACGATACTGAGGTGGGTGTTCTCTTCAACAATTTTTATAAAAAATAACAACAACAACATAAACAAACAACGCTGTTCACTTTCAATCTTTGCCATAAAAAATAGGCTAATTGACGGGCTGCTTTTCAAAAAAATTGCCTCAACGCTTTAAATCCTGACAGGCTTTTAGACAGATTGCAACCCCCTTCCCCAATTTTTTTAATATTGCCTGTTTCTGTTTTGTCTGTTTGTTGTACCTGTTTTTTTGTAAATTTGTTTCTTGTTTTTGTTCTGTTATTTGTTGTTGTTTTTTTTGTAAACTGTTTATTTGTTACTGTATGCCCTGACTTAGGTCTTTCTCTAAAGAGATAGGAAAACCTAACTTAGGTCTTCCCCAAAAGAATGAAAAAAACCTAAGTTGGGTCTTCCCCTATTGAGATATAAAAACCTAAGTTGGGTTAGTACTAAAGAGATAGCAAAATATTTAAATTAATTTGGAAAATTATTAAATGGACAATATTGACAATAAGATTAAAGATAGAATAAAGCAGATTATTGATATAGAGAAGAAAATTATAGAGAGTAACAAGAAGATATTTCTAGCTTTAAAGTGAAGTTTCACTAAAACAGCCTGTATCGTATATTGAGCAAAATAGTGCATCAATGACAGGCACAGAAACAGCATTACCCATTTGTTTATTAGAAAATCCTTGTTCACACAGTGCAAAATCTTTGGGGAAACCTTGTAGTTGAGCCGTTTCCCGTTCTGTTAAGGATCTTAGCTTTTTCTTTTTATAAATTTCTTTAATAAAATGTGCTTTATATTCTGCTAAGGTTTCACCCTGAAAAGGAATAGTAGCAATCATATCAGGCGAACCCGTAGCCGTTAGCGTAGGAAATGAAATAGCATTAGGTGAGTAGACACGATATAAGCCATTAACCCCCGTACTTTGCTTAGAATTTACAAAATCATAACGCCCATCATCAAACTGTTTAAATATCCCTTTTGAAACTAAATGATCAATATCACTTTGTTGTGCATCGGGTACTTCTTCTTTGATCACCTCAAAATGTAATGGCGCACCATCTTTTTTATAGAGTTTTTTACCTAAACGTCGTCGCAAGGAAATCATTTTCAAACAAATAGCTTCCTCTATCGCTGAAATTTCTAAAAAGTCCCAAGAATGCAAAGTGGTATTGCCACTTCTTACATCTGAAAAAATAAAGAAATCATTAAATTTATTATTGTGAGAAGAAAAGTTAAGTGTTTTAGTTGGTATTTCATTTAAATCAGGGAAAAGTAGACCTTGAGACTTTTGTGACAGTATTTTACTTTTTGATGCCGCTTGTTTTTTATAATAATCCAGCTCTAGCACTTCACCCAATGAAGGATATTGACTGATTTTTTGTGGCCACTTAAAACGTGCATGACAATTTTCATCTTTAAAACCCACAATAAAAATTCGATTACGGTCTTGAACTAAGCCAAAATCTCGTGAAGATAAGACTTTATAACTCACCTTATAAGCAAGTTCCTCAAAAGATTGCAGAATATGCTGCAAACTCTGTTGATGACGTGGATCAGCAAGCCCTTGAACATTTTCAAATAAAAAACAATCGGGCTGATTCTTTTCAACTACACGCATTGTATCTAGCCATAACTGCCCTCTAGCATCATCAAAGCCTTTATTTTTACCTGCACTCGACCAAGACTGACAAGGTACACCACCAACAATAAGGTTAATTTTTTCGTTACTAGCAATCTTATTAATTTGTCGAATATCACCTAAATATTGTTCTTCCATTCTGTGATTTTGTGCATAAACGCGCATTGAATCCCACTGAATTTCGGAATATCCCAAACATTTTCCATTACGTTTATCCAGCGGTAATCGAAATCCACCAATACCCGCAAAAAGGTCGATAAAGGTAAACAAGGGCTTTTTGTGTGTAGAAATAGGCGGAAGCTTTAGTAATTTTTCAATACTAAGTTCTTGAACTTTAGCTGAAAGTAATTTTATATTATCAATAAATTTCAATTCGTTATAAAGAAATGAGTCCAAGGTATAACCCCTAAGACTGAGTTTATCCATAATATAATCATCAATTGAAACTTGTTTACGCTTGTTCTGAATACGAACATAGGTCTTAATTTTAGTCATAGTAGCAATATATTGGTTTTGTAATATGATTCCATTCTACATCATATTACAAAACCATTTATGCTAGATACTATGCAATCACTGCATAGCTAAATTTTTAGAAAATTCCAGCATTCGTTGTGTCGATAATAAAGCTTTAACCCGAATATCTTCATCAAGGTGAATTTCATTTTCGCCTGTTTCAAGTATATGCAGTAAATTATGCAAACCATTCATTGCCATCCAAGGACAGTGAGCGCAGCTGGTACAGGTCGCGCCTTTACCGTGTGAGGGGGCTTCAATAAAGGTTTTATCGGGGGCAGCTTGTTGCATTTTATAAAAAATACCGTTATCCGTTGCTACAATAAATTGTTTATTACTCAGTTGCTTAGCGGCATTAATAATTTGGGTGGTTGAACCAACCACATCCGCCATTGCGACGACTTCATCAGGGGATTCAGGATGAACTAAAACAGCGGCATCAGGATATTCAGCAATAACTTTGCCTAATGATCGCGCTCTAAATTCATCATGTACCACACAATCTCCCTGCCAACAGACCATATCAATGCCTGTAACGCGTTCGATATAACGACCTAAATGACGATCAGGTGCCCATAAAATTTTCTTGCCTTGTTTACCTAACCATGTGACTAAATCAACTGCAATACTGGAAGTAACCACATAATCCGCTCGCGCTTTGACTTCTGCACTGGTATTGGAATAAACCACCACGGTATGGTCGGGATATTGGTCACAAAATTGATTAAAACTTTCGCTAGGACAGCTAAGATCAAGTGAACATTCGGCTTGTAGTGTCGGCATTAAAACCCGTTTTTCAGGATTAAGAATTTTAGCGGTTTCTCCCATAAAACGAACCCCTGCCACAATGACTGTTTTAGCGGCATGTTCATGACTAAATTTTGCCATATCGAGTGAGTCTGAAACATAACCGCCTGTTTCATCAGATAAGCGTTGCAGCTCTTCACTGACATAATAATGTGCAACTAAGACAGCATCTTGCTCGATTAATTTTTGTTTAATTTTTGCAATAATATGCGCTTTTTCTTCGGACGTATAAGTAGGGAGTGCAGATTCAATTGCGACTGTTTTAGGAATGGGGTATACGGGAATCTTCGGACTTATGTGCATATCGCACCTCTTTATTACACTTTGTACAAATAGGCTGGACTAGGTGTTTGTTTCCACCCAGCGTTGTCCCCCTTGGGCGAGTTGCTCATTTTTCCAAAAAGGGGCGTGGTGTTTTAAATCTTCCATTAATTGCCGACAGGCATCAAAGGCAGCGGCACGATGTGTTGACCAAACCGCAACTAATACAATCGGTTCAGCAGGTTGAATATGACCGACACGATGAATTAAGAGTGCATTGTGAATATCCCAACGTGAAAAGCAAGTTTCCATAATAATTTTCAGTTGTTTTTGCGTCATGGCAGGATAGTGTTCTAACACCATTGAGCTAACCGTATCACCTTGATTGAAGTCCCGCATCGTACCCACAAAACTGGCGGTTGCACCATAATCACAGCGTCCTTGCATTGCGTGCTGTTGATAATCAAGCAGTGATTGCCAAGGATCAAAACAGGATTCAATAATTTGAATATCATATAAAGCTTGTGGCATACCGACTTTTAACCCCCTGTGACAGGAGGAAAAAAAGCCAGCTCATCGCCATCATGTAGAAGCGCATCCACATCTACATAATTTTGATTAATGGCAATTAAGGTATTTTTCGGCAGAGAACGCTGCGAAGTCGCCACATCCCATACCGCTTTTGCTGTAAGAGCATCGGTTTTAGTATCAAACTGCAAACATTCATTTGCCTTCCCGACATAATCCCGCAAACTCGCAAAATATAAAATATTAATTTCCATTATTGCCTCATTAGATTAGCTGCAAATCTCTTTATGCTTAACCGATAATAGTGGCTCAATATCAATGGCATCACCTAATTTTTCTTTCGCGTCTCTTGCTGCGTCAGTACGTTCTCGGGTAAAGCGTTCTTCACCAATTTTATGGTATAAACCTGAGCGTTCAAAGGCATCTAAGATCGGCTTCTTGGCACGAGCAACATAAAACTCAATCCCTGTGGTCATTAAACGATCTGCAAGATTAGATAACATTTCTTCACCCGTTGCATCCACTTGTGCGACTGCTTCAAGATCTAAAATCAAGACTTTCATATCGGGTTTACTGGCAATTGCATTCAATAATTTACCTTCTAAATAACCTGTATTGGCAAAGTAAAGATCACCATCGTAACGGTATACACCCACAGTATCGCTGGTTTCCAATTCAAATAAATCCGCTTCTCGTAATGTACCATCTTCGTGACGTGCTACTTCTGCAAAATGAGGGGTCATTGTACGATAGAGATACAAACCCAGTGACATGACAATGCCGACCATAATGCCTGTTTCTAAGTGAGGTGCTGTCACCAAGGTTGCAATAAAGACAAAGACAGCAATTACCCCATCATGAGGTTGTACTTTCCAAGCATGCACAATCGGCTTAAATTTAATTAAATTCATCACTGCGACTATAATCACGGCGGCTAAGGTGGCTTGAGGAAGGTGATGAAGCAAAGGGGTTAAGAACAACAATGTCACGGCAACCAGCACACCCGTAATTACGGATGAAAAACCAGTTTTCGCATTAGCGGCAAAGTTAACGGCTGAACGTGAGAATGAACCTGATACGGCATAACCTTGGAAAAAGCCTGAAGTTAAATTACCGAGACCCTGACCCACCAGTTCTTGGTTAGAAGAGAGTCGTTGACGCGTTTGTGATGAAATCGCTTTAGCAACAGAAATTGCTTCGACAAAACCTAAAACAGAAATGATCAATGCGGGCACAATCAAACCCGTAATACTGGTTGAGTTGACATCAACATGGAAGAAAGGAATATTAAATCCAGGTAAACCGCCTTGAATATTACCAATCACTTCACCACCCATTTGCTCAAAGCCAATAAAATAGGATAGTAGAGTAGTAATAATAACGACCGTTAATACATTGGGTAATTTAGGCATTTTTTCTTTCATATACAGTAAAATAAATATTGATAATATTCCGACTGCAAAGGTGATTAAATGTGTGTCTGGAATCGCCTCAAAAATATGCCGAACGGTCTCGTGGTGATGTTCACCTTTTTCAACCGTTACCCCAAAAATTTTATTCAGCTGAGAAGTACCAATAATAATGGCGGCAGCATTCGTAAAACCAATAACAACAGGATGAGATAAGAAATCAACTAAAACACCCAGTTTAAATAAACCTAAACTGAGTTGAAACACACCGACCATTAAAGCAAGTATGCTTGCATAAGCAATATAACCTCCCACACCACTGATAATTCCACCTGTTGCAAGGGGTTCAAGTGAAGCAGCAGTCATAAGGGAAACGATGGCAACAGGACCTGTTGCGAGTTGGCGTGAGGAGCCAAATAAAGCGGCGATAACAACGGGTAGAAAAGAGGCGTATAAACCCACATAAGCAGGTAAGCCTGCTAGTTGTGCATAAGCCATTGATTGAGGGACTAAGACCAGCGCAACGGTAATACCTGCAATAGCATCAGCTTTTAACGTAGTGCCTTGTTTTAACTCACCAATCCAACCCATAAACGGGGTAAATCGTTCCCTCCAATCCGAGATAATTGATGTAACAACATTTCCCATAAATAGATCCTCACTTAATTTCTGATAACAATTAAAAAGGAAGCCCTTATGTAAAACACTGTCATAACACACCAAACTCAAAAAATGTAGAGTTAATGGATTACAGCCCAATGGTTGTTAGAAGCTCCCAAATGCTAAAAACACGATAACTAACACGTAATAACCAACCGTTTTAGTTGGTTATTAAGTATATTAGATTATACTGAAATAGCATTTTTTTGTCATCTTGTTTTTATTTTTGCTCAGTATTATAGAGTTCCGATTCAGATTGTGCTTGAAATTCTAGATAAAGCTCACTAAGCATCTGTTTAACATCAGAATGATTAATTTGCTTCGCATACTGTTCGATAAAAGAAGAGTGCTCAGCACTTTTACTATAAATATCGAAACCATGTTTAATCAATATTCGTAATACAGCTTCCTCAACAAAGTCAGAGTTCAAATAGCTCAGCACCAATTTACGCAGTTCCTCATTAAAAGGATCAAACGTAAATTCGTATTCATCTAATATTTGTAACATCTCTAAATCATTTCTTTCTAGAATAAGATTTAAAGGGGATTGGTAAGCCAGTCCAATATGCACTTTAGCCCCATAAGAAAGCAATAATTTCACCATCTGTACATTGCCACTAATTATCGCAGCAGAAAGGGGAAATTGTCCTGCCATATTACCAACATGATTAGCATCTGCCCCTGCAAGCAATAAAATTTTTGCAGCCTTGATTTGATTATCTCCTGAAATATAACCAAGTGCCGTTGGCCCATCAATATAGGCATAATTGACCTTATGAGGCCCATTTTTAATTAAGTAGGATAATAAGTTTAATAGACCTGTAATGGCTGCATCATGTAATAAGGTTGGATATTTATCTTGAGTGAGTTCATCCGCATAATACTTATCAATTGACCCTTGTAGCTTAGCCTGTGATTCTTTATCACTGGCTTCAAATTCAGCTAAATTTTCTAATTGTTCTAAATAGTAAGGGACTGTCGGTTCAAGCACAGCTTTGTTTATAGGGGCAATAAAAGACTCATTCATGCCGATAGATTCCGCCTCTTGTGGAGGAACAGTTTGCAAATTTTCAGCTATATCAACCGCGATAGATTTTGCTTCCTGTGTCGGTTCAGCCAGAACAGAGGAGGTGAATAGCAATAATAGGATAATAAGGCATTGTTTAAGCATAACAACGGGGGAATTGATTCAGATATATAAGTTTGAATAATGTTTGTTTCACTGTTACATCTCCTTAATTGCCGATAGTGTAACACTAAAGTATTGATTTATCATATTATTGGCTCTATTTGTGTCAATTTCAACACTTAGCTATTTATGCAATAATTGATAAATAAGTTTAACTAATTTCTATCATAAAACGACGAAAATCATTAAAATCTTGGTTAAACAAGTAAAGACTATCTATATTTAAGCCAAGCTAAAATAAGAAATACAAATACAAATCAACAAGAAGTCCATTATGCCAGCACTCATAAGTAAACTCTGTGTCATCACTAGTACCACTTATCTGAATATACAATCATCTATCCCTACAGCTTACGTATCTTACGCAAATAATTTTATATTTGAGGGGTAAGATGTATGTTTATTATCCAGTATTTCAAGACACTGTTGTTCTTATTTCTATTAATGAGTCCTTTTAGTACGCAAGCTGCACAGCTTGTCGTACCCAGCTTGATGGGCTTAAGTTTAGAAGATGCCAAACAAAGCCTGACACAACGAGGCTTTTCAACTTATGATGTACAATATCAAGCCACCACACACCACCCCGCAGAAACGGTCATGGTACAAGCACCTGTTGCTAATATTCGTGTTGATGCAGATTTTCCTATTCGTCTCATTATTGCGAAAGCGGTTAAAGCACTCAAAATCAGTACTGTACCTAACCTAAAAGGGATGAGCCTAGAAGAGGCTAAGGCAGCCTTATCCGCTGTCAATTTACATATTGGTTATGTCAATGAACATTCAAAAAAATTAGATCGTCAACAAGTTCTATATCAAACCCCGAAAGCAAATCAACGCATTATCCAACAACGTGCGGTTAATATCACTCTGTCTGATGTAATTAGGAGTAATGCCATTCGAGTCAAAGTAGGACTGGACAAATTCCATTTTAAAGCGGGTGAATCGACGTGGATCAAAGCCAGAGTTTCTAATGCAGATACCAGTAAAAAAGGCGAGTTTGGTTTTAATATCAATGGTCGTACCTACTACTCTCAATCATCCCAATATCAATATACTTTCCGAGAATCGGGGCGTTATACGGTTATCACGAGCTTTCGGTATGCTCGAGGAGCTTGGCATTCCTCAAATACCAAGAAAGTTAAAGTCTCTTTGGAAGGTGCAACAAAGAATGAGCAGAGTACAAAAATAATACCCAAAATATCATCTCCAAAAACCAAATCTGAGAAAGACTCAAGCAACGATCACACTGAAACGACTGAAACTATTGTTATAAAAACACCCTTTAAAAATAATTCGACGATTAAAACCTCCGAAAAAACAACCGATAAACTGGCTAAAAGAGCAAAAATAGAACCCGAAACCCCTAAGCATTATCGTATTCCCAATTTAATGGGGCTATCACAAAAAGAAGCCACTGCCATTATTAAAAAGTCGTATTTCACCTTGGGAAATATTAGTAAACAGGCACATAAAGCTAAAATAAATATCGTTTTAAAACAATCTCCATCAGCCAATAAGTATTTTCAAAAAAGCACTCTCATTCACCTAACTATTGCTGAAAGATCCAAAAAATGGACTAAGCCTGAAGCGGTTATTCATCCTGCTACAATAGAAGTCATACAAGGTGAAACCGTACAGTTTGCAAGTCACTCAATCCATGATAAAAGTAGTCATTTAAGCCGTGCATGGGATTCTGAATTTGCTCAAAAATCAACTGACCGAACTTTTAAAGTAAAGACCGCTCACCTTAAAGCAGGTAAATATTGGATTAAATTACGGGTTAAGGATGATCGAAATTTAACAGATATTATTTCAGCAAAGTTAGTTATAAAAGATAAAGTTACTCTGCCAGAAGAGAAGGAAAGCCTTGATAAAGTCCCTAAACTATCCAATAAAGTCTTATTATCTGAATTGAATGCAGAAGTAAAAAGTTATGCACCCCGTAATAATGATCCTTACCTCAAAAAACTTAGAAAAGAAGCGAACCGCTTACAAGCATTGCCTTATCTTGCTGATCATTCCAATAGCAAAGCCAACTTAGACTCACAAAAAACGAGCCAATATACGCCTTTATATAATAAAGATGGCTTGGATATTGCTTACCTAGATGCCTTACTGGTAGAAGTGCAAAGTACCACTGACCAACAAGAATCTATGCCATTATCTGAAACATTTATGCAATCTACCTCTCTATCTAAGAGTATAGGGGACAGTAAAGTGAATGGTGTTAATTACATCGCTATGAATATTGAAAGCCAGTCCGCTAATAATCAAGAAAGTTTAATTCCTTGGTATATTTGGATTTGGATACTGTTATTAATGCTGATATGTGCTGTATTAGGCTATATTTTATGGGTTTGTAGACAAAAGAAAAAACCCGAAACATTTAATATCGTATATCAATATCAGAATGACACAGGCAAACAAAGTATCGTCAAAAAACATTAAAATAATGCCTAGTGACTTAATATAGATAATGTATTAATTATTAATAAAATTATTTAATTACTCCCTTCATTTTTATCAAGGGAACTATTAATACACTTTACCTTCACAGAACAAAGAAAAGCTTAAAAACATTTCATCTCTTTATTTATATGAGTGATGAAATGCTTTTATCTATTGATTAAGGAGAGGATAAAGTGATTAGCCACAATGGACTAAAACAACTAAATTTAAAGGCATTATTCAAGGCTGACTTATATCCACTTAATGATTGGCAACAACAGGCATTTGATACAGAAATAGATATTGTCAGGATTCGCCATTATTTAACTAAAAAATCGCCTAAAACCAGTTGGAATACATTCAGAACCGAGATATTAACGCAGTTTGAAAACCTACTGGACATTCCATTACGTCCCTTATTGATTCGTTCATGGAGTCGAGATCAATATTTGCAAAAAATTAGCCTGTCGCACACCCAACCTAAGCTGGAAGCAAAAACCTGTATCTTACCGCTGGCAGCTCACCACCTACATTCTGAACATCAACCTAAATTAGTCATGCAGCTCAGTGATACAGAAACACTGTCTTTAGCACTTAAAATTACCCTAGAATTGAACTTATCACACGTTGTTTTAAAGTTACGACAAGGTCAGGTTGAGCGTGTTATGTCAGGCACTTGTCAAGGTCATGTTTCGATTCGATATGGTGAAACACTGTTAGCAAATAGCGAAATCACAAAATTTAGACTGCGTGAGCGTGAATCTTTTCTATGAAAATAGGATTAAAAAGGACACGACCCTATAAAACACAGGGGCGTAATCATTTATCTCTTTGGAGAAATAGTGTATTTTTTTCTATTTCATTATACTTTTACTATCTAAAGTATTTGTAAAACAATGAGGAAATAAATAATGGCAACAATTGATGTTAATGGAACAAGTGTTGAAGTAACTGATGAAGGTTATCTCGTTGATGGGACAAACTGGTCTGAAGATTTTGCTAAAGCCACTGCAATTGCCGATAGCATTGAATTTACTGATCAGCACATGGATATTCTTGTGTATCTTCGAGATGAACATGTTAAAGGTGAAGAACCTAATGAGCGTACTATTATCAAAGCGATGAAAACAGTTTGGGGTAAAAAACCAACTAGTAAGCTAATGTATAATCTTTTCCCTGGCACACCGAGCAAGCAAGGACGTAAATTAGCAGGTTTACCAAAAAGTAATCGTAAGGGTGGTTACTAAACTGCTTTATACGGAACCGTAGGCCTCCGCGTCTGCGATCCAACGCTTAATTAGCGGTTCAACACGCTCAGGATAATGGGCAATGACTTGATCCGCTAATTGTTGTACTTCTGTTAGCAAATCTTGATCACGAACTAAATCAGCCACTTTAAGCTGCATATCCCCTGTTTGTTTCGTCCCTAATACTTCTCCCGCGCCGCGTAACGATAAGTCAATTTGTGCAATTTTAAAGCCATCGGTCGTTTTGCGTAAAGCATCAAGACGTTTTCGACTGGTTTTTGAAAGCGGTGCTTGAAACAGTAAAACACAACTACTCGCCACTGTTCCCCGTCCTACCCGACCGCGTAGCTGGTGCAATTGAGCTAAGCCCAAACGTTCGGGGTTTTCAATAATCATTAGGGAAGCATTGGGTACATCAACCCCCACTTCAATCACAGTTGTCGCAACCAATAAGTGTAAATCGCCTCGTTTAAATTCAGCCATGACGGATTCTTTCTCATCAGAAGCCATACGCCCATGCACTAAACCGACTTTTAAGCCTTGTAAATTTTCTTTCAATAATTCCCATGTATCTTCAGCCGCCTGACATTCAAGCACTTCAGATTCTTCAATTAAAGTGCAAACCCAATAGGTCTGCTGTCCTTGCTGACAGGCTTTTTTAACCCGTTCAATCACATCTAAACGTCGCTCATTAGAGAGTGCTACGGTGGTAATCGCTTGTCGCCCTGGCGGTAACTCATCAATAATAGAATAATCTAAATCCGCATAAGCGGTCATGGCTAAAGTACGGGGAATTGGGGTGGCAGTCATGACTAATTGATGTGGGTATTGTCCGCCTTGATAACCCTTTTCACGCAGACGTAAGCGTTGTTGGACTCCAAAACGATGTTGTTCATCCACAATAATTAAGCCTAACTGTTGAAACTCCACACTGTCTTGAAAAAGTGCATGTGTACCAATCGCAATATGGCTAATACCGAGTAATAAATTTTCAACATTACGACGACGTTGTTTAGCGGTTTGCTGCCCTGAAATCCATGTTACCTCTAAATCCATTGGTTTTAACCAATCTGTAAAAGTTTGATAATGCTGCTCGGCTAATAATTCTGTCGGGGCCATTAAAGCCACTTGATACCCTGCTTCAATCGCATCTAAGGCAGCAGCCGCCGCCACTAAAGTTTTACCTGACCCGACATCTCCTTGTACTAAACGTACCATTGGCGAGGCTTGTTTTATATCATGATTAATTTCAGCAATAACGCGCTGTTGTGCATTAGTCGGATTAAAAGGTAAGGCATCCAGTAATTGCCCAAAGAACTTCTGTTGTGTTTTAAAAGCAGGGGCTTTTTGTTGTTTGGCTTCCACTTTAAATTTAAGCAAACTCAAATGGTGAGCCAGTAGTTCTTCAAAGGCTAAACGTTGCTGGGCAGGATGTTCACCCGCTAATATTTGTGTAATGGAATGATCCACTGTCGGCGTATGTAAAATACGCAATGCTTCGGCTAAGGACATCATGCCTTTGGCTTGGATAAATTCAGCAGGCAATAAATCATCCACGGCATATAAATAATTAAGTGCTGTTTCACACAAGCGTCGAATTGTGCGCTGTTGCAAACCTTCCGTACTTGGATAGGTTGGGGTTAAAGTATTATCCAGCTCAAGCGGCTGATCGTCGAGGATTTTATATTCAGGGTGGACAATTTCAGCACCATAGCTTGTATAGCGAATTTCACCAAAACAGCGGACTCGCACCCCCTGACTTAATGCCCGTTGCTGTGCGGTAGAAAAATAGAAAAAACATAAACGCAATATGGCTGTTCCATCTGAAATCTGACAAATCATAATGCGTCGCCGACTATTAATCACATCCGTTTGCAGTACTTCACCTTCCACTAAGACTTCTTGTTTAGCCCGTAACTGTACGATGGGATAAACGCGAGTACGATCTTGATAGCGAAAAGGCAAATGGAAGACGAGATCATTAATAGTCTGTAACTTTAATTTATGTAAGCGTTGTGCCATTTTAGGCCCAACCCCTTTTAATTCCGTAACTGGCTTTTCTAATAATTCATAATCTGACATTCAGCGTCCCTGCCTTATTTTTATTGGATCATCTTTAAAGTTTGCTATGTGTGCGATCACAACGAGGGGAATTCTTGGTATGTTTACAGCCACACAGTCCCACTTTTTTAGTTTCATCAACTTTGACCTCAACAGGCTGAAAAACTGTACCTTTATGTGAACCATCACAAAACGGTTGCGTTTCTGAACGTCCACACGAACACCACCAGTAAGATTTTCCTGCTTCCAGTTCAACAACGTAAGGGGCTTTTTTGGCAACAATAGGATGGGAACGATGTGGCATAAGGATTATCCATAATTTTTAAAGCTTAAATAATACCTTATGTCTTAACCGCTATGGAGTTTTTTTATTTACATTTGATAATTTAGCAATACATATAGGATAATTTAAGGCATATTTTGAATAGCATAATGGATCATTTCTGTTGATCTCATTATTTGCTTGTTGCTGTACAAACATTTGGCGAAGATCAATATTAATATAGCTGGAAATTAATATAGCTACGACAAGGGTACAGGTGAGAGTTAGGGGCGCGCTCATTTTTTCTAAATAGTTCTGGATACTTCAGTCCCCTATTCAGACTAAAAAACTCTCAAATGATTAATACTTTTCGATGTATTGCTAAAATTACTGGACGTAATGCTTTAAGAGCCGCTTGAGAATAGATAGAATCAATCATCTGCAATTAATCAAAGTGTTCAAGCAGTTAAAAATTTAATGATTTTGAATAAATAAAGGTTTCTAATGAGAAAAATTCATCCCACAAGCCCGCCCCTCTTTTTGATTATTCTGCTTGTTATCATGTCGCTTACCTTAACCTCCTGCTCCTCTGATGAGCAAGGTAAGAATAAACGTACCATTACAGACAATAGCTCTGCTAATTCAAATAATGCACCGCATCTTTCCATTGTTTCAGGCTCAGAAAATAAAAGCCTGCAACCCTTAATCCAAGCATGGGCAGATAAGCACGACGTTAATATTGAAATTAGTTATCAAGGCAGCGTGGATATTTATCGGCTGTTACAAGCAGGTGACAATAGCCAATTTGATGCCGTATGGCCTGCAAATCATTTGTGGATTGAGCTAAGTGATACGCATCAATTAGTCAAACATGAAAAATCCATTATGCGTTCCCCAATTGCATTGGGTCTTAAGAAAAGCATTGCTAAACAGCTCGGTTGGACCAATCAAACAGTTTCTGTACAAGCGATTTTAGCCGCGCTAAATCAATCTAAATTTCGGCTTTCAATGACCTCCGCAACCCAATCCAATTCAGGCGCAAGTGCCTATTTTAGCTTTTTATATGCAATGGCTGATTATCCCGATACCTTAACCAAAGCCCATCTAGATGATCCCAATGTACAGAATCAAGTTAAGCAATTACTCAGCAGTGTGAATCGCTCTTCAGGTAGTTCGGGTTGGTTAAAAGAGGCTTTTGTAAATAACCCTGATCGTTTCGATGCCATGTTTAATTATGAAGCCATGCTCATTGAAGCGAATCAAGAATTTGTTCGACGTGGACAAGAACCTCTCTGTCTAATTTATCCTCAAGATGGTCTGATGGTGGCTGATAGTCCATTGGCTTATATTGGTAATGCAGAAGCAACCGAAAAAGAAGCCTTGTTTCTAAAATTACAACAATATTTACTCTCAAAATCAGTCCAAGCATCCATTGAAAGTACAGGAAGACGGACAGGTTTATTAGGTACGGATGTCGCTCATGCAGATCCTAAAATTTGGAATCCTGACTGGTGTATTGATACACAAAAAAGTCTTGCTCCGATTCCAACGCCCGAACGCAGTGTGATTGAGTATGCTTTAGCGATGTATCAAAATGATTTACGTAAACCGAGTTTGACTATTTGGGTATTGGACGTTTCAGGCAGTATGTATGGCGATGGAATCACAGGATTAAAACAGGCCATGACCACCCTATTTGATAGCAAACAAGCCCGTCAGCATTTACTCCAAGCAGGTAAAAATGATATGACCTACATTATCCCTTTTAATAGTGAAGTATTACCCGTATGGAAAATAGAGGGTAACAGTATAGAAACACAACAAACCGCCCTTAAAAATATTCAGGCTCTGAATGCTTCAGGGGGTACAGATTTATATCAAGCCCTCAAAGTGGCATTGGATATACTTAAACAACATGATGATGATAAAACCTTATGGAATTATCTACCTGCGATTGTAGCAATGACGGATGGTTTATCACAAACAGGGCATTATTCACTCTTTGAACACGCGCTTAAAACCTATCCTTTTGCTAGTGATATTCCCATTCATGCCATTGCATTTGGTTCAGCCGATAAGCAGCAATTACGAGCATTAACCCAACAATCAATTGGACGTTTATTTGATAGCCAAGGGGATTTAGGTAAAACACTCCGCGAAGCAAAAGGTTATAACTAGGAAAAAGAAAAGCTATGTTTCAACTTAAAGAAATTTGGCGACAGATTCTGGCAGGTTCATTGGCTGCTGGTGCATTCAGTGTCGTTTACCTCCTGCTATCACTCAAATGGTTACCTGCGTTAGGGATTGCATTTGCTGTTTATATCGCAATTATTTTACTGATTGAACGTGCGCCTGAAGATCATGAGATTTTAGTACATAAAAATTTAAATAAGGATGATGTCAATCAATCCATTGCCTATTTTTATCAAGCCAATAAGAAACTCAAACGAGTCAGTGATATTGATTATGTCGATGATAATACCAGTGCAGCTTTACGCAATTTAGCCGAGTTAGTTAAACGGATTGCCGATAACTATCGAGATGACCCCAGCGACTTAAAACGCAGTATTCCACTGATTAAACAATACCTACCGCGTTTATTGGATATTGTGGATAACTTTGAAAAATTGAGTAAAAAAACCTCGGAGACCAAACATTTACAAGCCCGTTTAGATAAAATTTCAACCACCATTCAAACCTATGTTGCCCACTTTGAAGCAATTTATGAAGCATTATTGGAAAATGATTTCAAGCGATTAGAGCTAGAAAGTGAAGTGTTAGGGGATGTGATGAAGATGCAGATACGTCATTAGTTGGACGGTAGACCGCAGGTTTTCCATTATACGGTGAGCTTCTCTTGTTCTGCTTCTAAACGCTTGACTTCATTCAGTAAACGATCCAATTTATTCAATATGAGGGTGATAGTTTCAAAGAGTTTTAGCTTTTTAGCCGCTTCCTGATAGTTTAAACCTGCCTCTTTTGCCGCTTGCTCAATTTTGGCATGAATCGGCTTATAAGCCTCGTATTCGGTTAAATAGTCCTGTGTTAATCGATCTATTTGTTGCTGCAATTGTTCATGTTTTTCGGCTTTTTGTTGGGCAATTTTCGCTTCTGCCCTTGCTGCTAATTCAGTATTGCTAAGAAAAGCCTGTACATCTAATGTTCCTGTTTCTAATTTACTCACCAAACTGGAAATATAAGCCATTGGGTTTTTGAGTGGATCAGTGCTATTGAGGAGTCGTTTACCCAAGGTATCGAGGAGTGCTTGAGAATAATCACCCGCTCGGGGTAGCAATGATCTTTCTAATTCTTGACATTGTTGCGTACTGAGCTGCATTGGAAATTGATATTCAAAGGCAGGATTTGTCGAGGCGTAGCTTGTGGGTTCAGTGTTATTTAATGGGGTTTGAGAATTGGATACGGAAGCATTCGGTTCAATCTTTACCGTCTGAACTTTCTCTTCAACGGTATGCAGTTGTTTAGCAAGGTGAGTCATTTTTTTCTCAATGCTATTAAGGGCTGAAGCCACTGCATTTTGTATTTTTAAGCTCAGTGTATCTTCATCAATGACTTTTTCAGATTGCGGTGATGGTGTTTTAGTTGTGCTGACTTCAGGGGTTATTGGTTGTTTAGTCTCGCTTGTTTCAGGGGTTATCTGAGCTTGTTGAGTCTCGCTAATTTCAGAGACTGCTTGAGATTCTTGAATTTCTACAGGTGCTGGTTTACGCGCTTTAGGATGGGGCTTATTTTCGCTGGTATGGCTTTGTTTAATAGACGCTTCGGGATACGTTTTAGCTAAGTCATAGCCTTGATCAATCGGGTCTTCTGGTACATTGATAGGCGGTTCAGAATGGGCTGTGAATTCATTGCCTTGAGCTGTTTCCCTATAAGTTTCTGATAAATCTAAACCTTCGTCAATAGCTTGTCCTTCGTAGGCATCTGAAATTAATAAACGTGGATCATTGCTACGAGCATGGTTATTTTTTTGCCCTGCGCCCCATGAGTCGAGGTTAAAGTTAATGGAAACATAGTTGCGATATTGTCCGCCATGACGATGAATAATCACATTATTTCGGCTTAATTCGTGCATGGCTTGGGCGGCATGATCACGGCGAATTT
>WFRR01000102.1 GCA_015486375.1 Thiotrichaceae bacterium | reverse complement strand
TGGCTAAATTTAAACAAGGCACATTGGATTTATACGCGATTGAACAGGAAGAAGCGAAACAAATAGAAGCACACTATCAAGTATTTTATGGTGAACGTCAGCAGCTTAGAGATAAAAAAGATCAGATTTGCGATCAAGTCTATGCTGAAATGAAAAAGCAGGGTTTAGATAACTCAGTGATACCTGACTTTATTAAGATTGCTGAGCAAATGCAACTGGCTGATCCGATTCGCGCCATTGAAGCCAGAATTAATGAAATTAATAGCGATCCGATTGTGATCAAAAGAGATGAAATGGCTCAAGCACAATAGTAGCAAAGGTATTGAAAAATACCTCCATTTAAAAACTAATTAGAAACTAAAAATGAAAACGGGTACTGAGAATATAACGCGTTTCTTTAGCATTATTAATGTCTTTAGCTATGCCGCCTTCGAGGACTAAGTCTTGGTGAATCCATTGTAATCCCGCTGTAACTTGATGCGTCATATTATTGCCTTCAGTCCACCGCCCATTTAACTCCAATATACTATTGACTTGTTTCGGTAAACCCCAGTCTGGCATTTCAGAGGGAGAAAGACGGTGTTGCCAAGAAATATCATAGCGTCCCTTATCCACGCGTTGTTTCATACCTGACTGATAAACCGCATCAATATCAATTTCATTTTTACCTTTGAAATGGGTTAACACAAAGCCTGCTTGCAACGCAGCATCTCTATCACCTTCGGTGGGTATGATTGCACCGCCTAATAAACCTAAACGGCTAGTACCTGAGAATTGATCATCTCGCCAAATAATATGACGATACAGTGCTGAAATATCACCCTGACGATGACTATCTGTTGGCGAAATGCGGTAAGGCAAACCCAGCATTAAAGTCTGATGGTTACTTAAACCATAAGCCATACTGCTAATCACCTGATCGGTATCTTTATCTTTGGCATATTCATAGGTAAACCGAACCACTGCACCCTCTTTTTCAACGGGTAAAGCTACAAAGGAACGTAAGCCCATACTAGAAACGGTATTGCTAGAACAGCTTGCCAGTACTGCAATACTGATTAAACTTTTTATATTTTTCATGACGTTAACTCTTTAATTCTTCAACTTTTAATGGTGTAAAACCAGCATCTAAAACCATTTGTTTAATCATTTCAATTGTGGGTAATTTAGGCTCAGTCTCAAGACGAACTTGTTTAGTTTTCATACTCACCTCTACTTTGGTAATAGCAGGCATTTTTTTAAATTTTCTTTCTAAGCTATCCACACAAAATGCACAGGTCATCCCATGGACATCGACTATTAGCGTCCTTGCATAGAGGGTTTGTGTCATACCTAAACTTATTAATACGCTTATCGCCAATAATTTCTTCATTATATTTCTCCTTTCAAACATTAACAATATGATCATTGTGTCTGTCAACGTAGCTATTTTTCAATAGTAACCGTTACAATAGAGTAACTTCCCTTTATCACCGACAAACTGAATCTTATGAAAATATCACTAAAAAATATCTTCCTATTACTCTTGATGGTTGCAATCGGTATTGCTGGAATGTTGCTGATGAAAAGCATGAAGCAAGGCATTCAACACGATAAAACCGCAATGCCCGCAAAGTTAGTCGATGTGATCAGTATCAAACAGCAAGATTTTAATGCGACAGTGACGGCTTATGGCAATATTGAGCCTGCGGTGATGTTTGAGGGAAAAGCAGAGCTGAGTGGAAAAATTAGTTATGTTCACCCAGAGTTAAAATCAGGGGGGGCTATTTCTGCGGGTACGGTGGTTGTGCGTATTAATGCGGAAGACTACGAAGTTTCATTGAATCAAACCAAAGCGGATTTAGCTTCAAGTCAATCTCAATTAAAACAACTCGAACAAGAAAAAAATTCAACCCGACAATCATTGAAGTTGGCTAAGGATAATTTAGATTTAGGCAAACAAGAATTAACCCGTATTGAATCGGTATGGAAAAAACGCTTAATTTCTCGTTCTACACTAGATTCTGAAAAACAAAAAGTTTTACAATTACGTCAGAACGTTGAAGATTTACAAGGAAAATTAAATACCTATAGTAATCGCCTTAACAATGCCAAAGCACAAATTGATCGTTCTCAGCAACAAGTCAAAGGTAAAAAAACCACCTTACAACGTACCGAAATCATACTGCCATTTGATGCCCGAATTAGCTCAGCCAGTTTAGATAAGGGTGAATTTGTCAGTGTTGGAACGACTTTATTTGAGGCGATTAATACCGATGGTGTCGAGGTGCAAGCAGAATTACCCATTAAAAATATGCGAATTTTACTGTCTGCATCAAACGGCAATACACTGAATTTACAATCAAATAATACGCAAAATGTATTGAAACAATTACAACTTAAAGCTCAAGTCAAATTGGTCGGCGGACATAAAAATGCAGTTTGGGATGCAAAGGTGATTCGTTTTTCAGAATCGATTGACCCGAAACATCGCACCCTCGCCGTGACAATATTAGTTGAAAATCCTTATGAAAATATTATTGTCGGTGAACATCCCCCTTTACTAAAGGGAATGTATGTTGCAGTGGAACTGTCTTCACCGAGTTTTAAAGCGATTGTTATTCCGCGCAAAGCGATTCACCTTGGTCGGGCTTATATTATTAATTCAGCAGGTCAACTTGAAATACGTCCTTTAGATATTCGATTTAAACAGGGTAATATTGCAGTGATCAATGCAGGTTTAGCTGTGGGCGAGCAGTTGATTGTTAATGATTTAATGCCTGTAATTGAAGGGATGCCGCTCACACCACAAGTGTCTAAACCCAAACTTAATATTCTTGAAAATAGTCCCAACGCTGATACAGCTAAATCCCGTCTTAAAGCTGTTCCTCTGTCTGAACGATCATCTGATAAAAATACCGATAATAAAGACTCAGCCATTGAAGGGGAAAAATAATGCTGCGTTATTTTGCTAAGCATCCGACGGCTGCCAATATTTTAATGTTTATTATTATTGGCTTGGGTTTGGTGACTTTACCGAGCTTAAATAAAGAAACATTCCCCCAATTAAAAGCCGATAAAGTTCAAGTTAGCGTTCCCTACCCAGGCGCAAGTCCTTCTGATGTAGAAGAAGGTATTTGTAATCGACTCGAAGAAAGTACCGATGGGATTAGTTTTTTAGAGGAACAAAAGTGTGAAGCACGGGATAATCTAGGCACATTAACCCTGACGATGCTAGAAGCGGGAAGCATTAAACAGTTTAAGGATGATGTACAAACTGCTGTAGATAGTATTACTGATTTTCCAAGTGGTGTTGAAGATATTACAGTTAAGGAGTTAGGGCGTACAGACACGGTATTAATTGTAGCTGTTTCAGCGGATTTACCTCCGCCTGAATTAAAATCCTTAGCCGAATATTATCGGAATCAACTTTTGAATCAGCCTGATATTCCGATTGCCGAAGTATTTGGTTTTTCAAAACATGAATACAGTATTGAAGTGAAGGCTGAAATACTCAAGTCCTATCAATTATCGATTCAAGATATTGCTAATTTAATTAAAGCACAAGCGATTGATGTACCAGCGGGAATTCTGGAAACGAGGGATAATTCCTATCAAATTCGGTTTGAAAATCAACGGCGCACGAGTGATGAACTGGCTGATTTAGTCGTATTGAATACTAAAAAAGGTGGACAAATTCGTTTAGGTGATATTGCGACCATTCGGGATAGTTTTGATCAGCCTGAGGAATATACCTTACTGAATGGCAAGCCTGCGGCACAAATTAAAATTAGTAAAAATAAAACCGATGACACACTCAAAATTTATCATGCTGTGCAAGAATTCGTCGATGCAGAAAATGCGAAACTGCCTGAAAGTACCCGTTTAGTGATTACCCGTGATGCGGCTTCCATTGTTGAAGATCGTTTAAAGCTATTGCTTAAAAATGGTTGGCAAGGACTTTTATTAGCAACCTTAGCTTTACTACTATTTTTTAGCTGGCGTTATACTTTCTGGGTGGCCTTGGGACTGCCGATTTCATTTCTAGGTGGGTTAGTCTTTATGAATTTATTTGGGGTCAGTATCAATATGATCTCAATGGTTGCTTTATTAATGGCGATTGGCATTCTTATGGATGATGCTATTGTATTGTCTGAAAGTATTGATTCTGAATATCGAAAAGGAAAATCAGCGTTAAATGCCAGTATTGACGGCACAAAGAAAGTTGTCCGAGGCGTACTATCCTCCTTTCTCACTTCTGTAATTCTATTCGGTAGCTTACTGTTTCTTCAAGGTGAAATGGGACAAATATTATCGGTATTACCCGTGGTATTACTATCTGTACTCACAATTAGCTTAATCGAAGCTTTTTTAATTTTACCGCATCACCTCAAACACTCGTTAGAAAAACACAGTGAACAAAAACCTGCTGCATGGCGAGTTAAATTTGAGGCTCAATTCGATAAACTCCGTGATCAAGTCGGGCGGATTGCGGATACTTCAATTCGGTTTCGTTATCTTATTTTAGGCGGTGCAATTGGACTATTTATTTTCTCAATTGGTCTAATGGCTTCAGGTGTCGTCAAATTTAAAGGTTTCCCCAATACCGAAGGCAATCAGCTCGAAGCCCGTATTCTTATGCCGCAAGGCACACCGTTTGAACGGACGGATGCCGTCGTGCAGACCTTATTACAAAGTTTAACCCGCACTTTAGAAAAGCTACCGGCTGAAACGGAAGGGGAGCTGATTAAGAATATTCAAGTTTCTTACAGTGAAAATAAGGATTCACATGAACAAGGCGCACATTTAGCAACAATTGCCTTAGATTTATTAAGTACCGAAAAACGGCACACTGCTTTAGTGGAGTTAAAACGTAACTGGTTTGCAGAAACCCCCAGTATTGCTGATGCGATTAGTATTCAATTCAAAGAACCCCGCATGGGACCTGGTGGGCAGGCTATTTCGATTCTTCTACAAGGTGAGGATCTGGATGAGTTATCTAAAGCATCGTGGGAGTTGCAAGACTGGCTAAAGTCTTATGAAGGTACATTCAATATTATGGATGATCTACGCTTGGGGAAACCACAATTTAGTATTAGTCTACTCTCAGGCGCATTGCAATCTAATATTGATTCACAGCAAATTTCAGCCCAATTGCGTGCTGCTTATCAAGGTACGAAAGTCAGTGATGTTTATAATGGACGAGAAGCGTATGAAATCAATGTCAAACTCGAAAATAATCCTGATACTGCATTAGAAGAATTTGAGCAATTGACGATCTTTTCAAAAACAGGCGAAACGATGCCGTTAAATGCCATTGCCAATATTGAAGAAAAACGTGAGTTTGCCCGTGTCGTACATATTAATCATCAACGCACCGTGACCGTTTCAGGTGATATTGATGCTGATATTGCCAATACCAGCGAAGTGCTAAAACATACTAAGCAATACTTTCTTAAACAGTTAGCAGATAAATATCCCAATATTCATATTGCGCTGGAAGGAGAAGTTAAAAATGATAAGGAAACCAGTGGTTCAGTCCTCATCGGTTTTATCTTAGGCATTGCAGGGGTCTATTTATTACTCAGTTTCCAGTTCCAGAATTATAAAGAGCCGATTGTGGTATTGATTAATATTCCCTTGGCTTTAATCGGAGTGATTTGGGGACATTTAGTCATGGGTCTAGACTTAGGTTTACCCAGTATGATTGGTTTTGTCGCAATGGCAGGGGTGGTTGTGAATGACTCTATTTTGCTGGTTGAGTTTGTTAAAATGAATACTGCTAAAGGTATGAATTTACATGAAGCTGCAGGTCAAGCCGTGCGAAGTCGTTTTAGAGCGGTCTTTTTAACCACCATTACCACCGTCGCAGGCATGATTCCTATTCTTTCTGAAACCAGCACCCAAGCACAAATCCTGATTCCTTTAGTCACCAGCGTGGTGTTTGGCATGATTGCTGCGACCTTTTTAATCTTACTGGTTTTACCTGCTTCTTATGCGATATTGGAGGATTTTGGCTTTACAACATTAGGCGGTAATGCCAAGTAAAAAGAGGTAAAAATAACTATTTTTATATTCTGATACAGTGTTTGTGACTAGCTCCAATGTAGCTTTTCTCGCAGAATATGAAAATAGTCATAATGATTAGGATGCAGTAAACGGAGATTATTCTTTTGACGACGAATGACAATTTGATCATTAGATTTTAGGTGAATATTGGATTGTCCATCAAAAGAAATAATAGCGTTGCTATTGCCTTGTTCACACAGTGCAATTTCAATACTGTCGTGACTATTAATCACAATAGGACGATTGTTTAATGTATGTGGACAAATAGATACTAAGGTAATTGCTTCTAATTCGGGATGTAAAATGGGACCTCCTGCGGAAAGTGAATACGCGGTTGAACCTGTCGGGGTTGCAATAACAATGCCGTTGGCGCGTTGAGTATTCATAAAGCGTTGATTAATATGCGTTGTAAACTCAATCATCCGAATTTCATGCCGCATTTGAATCACAATGTCATTAATTGCCTCACCTGTGCCAATGAGTTCTTTTTGACGAAAAACTTGTGCAGCAAGAATAAAACGATTCTCTTCTTGGTAATCACCTGCCAAAATCTGTCCGAGCAGATTCACCATATCATCGGGAGAGACATCGACTAAGAAGCCTAAACGCCCTAAGTTAACCCCGACAACAGGAATTTGATGCACTGCAAGCAGGCGACCTGCTCGCAATAAGGTACCATCGCCACCAATGACAATGGCTAAATCTACGCTTTGGCTTAATTCTTCAAAACTACTGGCTGGAATGGGTAAAAACTTAGCGGCATTTTTATCAACTATAATCCTTACACCCAACTGAGTTAAAAACTCAAATAATGTTTGTAAGGTTGATTCAATCCGTGAATCATTATGTTTAGCTAAAATGCCAATATTTTTAAAGTCTGTCATAAGCGTTGTGAGTTAAGCGTTGTGGTTTCTATTGGTTATAGTGTCGATATAAGTATTTGTTTTTATCTTCACAGATAAAAGAGATTTGGTCATTATAAATTCGCTTATAATCTGCATAAACACGGTCACATTGAGACTCATTATAATGATTAATAATGACTAATTTTCCAGCTGCGAGAAACTGTTCTGTTCCACCTTGTCCCCACCAGTTTTTCTCATTGTCATAGGACTCATACAGAACCCCATCAAAATTAGCATAATGATCAACAGTATTCTTAGCCATACATTTCATACCATTTTGTTTAACATAAGCGCAAAGAGACTGCATATAATCAATACTTTCCTGTAAAGTCACCACAAAACCATAATCCTCTCGATAATCATCATCGGATGCCCAATCCATATTATCAAATTCGACCCAATCACAACCCCATGTCTTCATTTTATCTACACGCTTTTGCATAATATTCAATATCCCTGTAGTCGTGCTATGTACAAAGTATTCACCTTGCCATTCACCCCATTGCTTTTTGACTAAATACGGTCGCATTAGTTGAAAGTCACTGCGCCAGTTCTCACCTGTACCTGCACTAATATAACAACCGACCTCGTTTGAATTGACTTGAATAGTTTGAATACTGCGTGTCACATCCCCTTTTAATTGAAAGGGATCAATCAATACATAGGCATTACGGGCTGTTTTTAAAATGTACTTTAAGCTATCTGCATCGTAATTTTCTTGGTAAGCCTGATTATAGACTGGGCGACGCTGGGGAAAATTTTGTGAACCATTTGATACATCACTAGAAGGTATCGACGTATTATTAGAGTTATGTGATTGTGGTTGGCTAATAGGTACATGCTGATTCATCGGTTCGGAACAAGCACTGAGTTGTAGTACTAGCAATGCACTGAGGAGCAGTGTAATTAATCGAGGGCTTATAAGGCGTTGTTTCGTCATTTTTTATTATCATCTTGCTATAAAGGGCTATTATTGACAGGCTAAAAAGCGTGTCGCAGTTTGTTCAAGTAACTCAATATAACTATTATCACTTAAAGGAATGTCTGCCCCTAAAGCATCAAGATAAATGATTTTAATCTTTTGCTGTTGGCTCAAGCGTTGCAAAATTTTAGAAGGTTCATTTTGGTCATTGAGCAGACAGACTATATTTTGTGTCTTAATTTGTTGAGCGACTTTTTTCAATTTCGCTAAACTCAATTGTTTAATCGAACTCGAACTTATGGTACCCAATTTCTGAATGGCATAATGTTGTTGAAAAGAAGCCCATGCATTATGAAAAGTTAGCATTGCTGTTTGCTTAATTGGTTGAAGTTTCTGCATTAACTGTTGATCAGTTTGGCGTATTTTTGTAATTAATTGTTGTAAGTTCGTAGCGTAATCTTGACGATGAGACGGGTCAATCTTTTTAAGCTGCTCGGCAATTGCTCGGCTCATCGCAATCGCATTATTAGGGTCAAGCCAAATATGAAGATCAATATTTTGATGTGTATCATTAGCGTTATGAAGGTGTTGATCATCTTCAGATTGCAGTGAATACAGCTTAATACCTGCCACTTGTGCTAATGAAATTTGCTTAATATGAGTGGGTAACTGTTGCAAGGGTTTATTCAATACTTGCTCTAGACCCGCATCAATGCGTAAAACTAATTTTGCTGATTGTAATTGCTGAATATTGGAAGGTTTGAGTGCATAATGGTGTGCCGATGCACCATCAGGAATCAGTTGTACACTACTCAAATGTGAACCTGCGATGGCCGTCGTCAACATCTGTATCGGTTTAATTGTCGTAACAATATCGACGGGTGGAGTCGATTTGCACGCACTCAATAGTCCGATGAGACTCAAAATGGTTAATCTTATTAAGTCTTTCACACAATTTTACCCTAAAAATCAAAGCCGCTTATTGTACGGTTTTTACAGTAGGATTACAGTCTCTTCAGGAAAGAAAGGCATATACCTTTTAGGTCAATATGCCAATAAATAACTTAATTGGAAAATAAATTAAGAATGCACTAATGGTGGTATAAATAATTAGCCGCAGAGGGTTTTCTTTAAATTCATCTAATAAAGTCCGCTGTTGCCCTATGGATTTTTGTTGTTGATATTCTGCTCTAACCCGTTGCACGCGTTGTTGTTGATATTCATCTAATAGGCGTTTAGCTTGAGGCAGTTGAACATCGGTTTTTAACCATAACGCGGGCATAGAAATACCCCAATTACCTGCGGAGGTTTCATAGAAATCAATCTTATTTTCGCTTAATAATACACGTACTTCTTCGGCTTCATCACTGGGGACATTGCGTAATTTAAATAATAATTCTGGCATAACGAGACACTGCTTAACGGATTCGACGTAAAAAGAACAACCCAATTCCTAAGAAAAAGATTAAGGGCATAAAACTGCTTAAAATAGGTGAAAAACCATAGACAACACCCATGCTACTTGCGGCACGATTAAAGAGGAAAAAGGTAATTCCGATTAAGATTCCAAAGAATAAGCGTTGTCCTGTCCCTGCACTGCGCTGTGAGCCAAACGTAAATGGAATCGCAATAATCAACATAACGAGAATGGAGAGGGGAATACTAAAGCGTTTCCAGTAGGCTTGTTTTAAACGTGTGGTGCTTAGATCATTTTGGTCTTGGTGTTTAATAAAAGTTGAAAGTTCTTGAGCAGATAAGTGTTTTGCCTCTGTCGCAGCGAGCATCAATATATCGGAAGGAACCAGTCGATCAACTTTTAGCTGATCATAATGTTGTACTTTAATACCAACGGAAAGTTTAAATGTTCGTACCATTACATCGTATAACAACCAATATTCACCTTTACGTTCGGCTGTTTCGGCTCGGGTAATACTTTTGAGACGATCTTGATTATACTCATATAAAGAAACCCCCAGAAACTTATCCTGATTCCATGTTTTATCAATATGAATTTTTTTATCATCTTCTTTAAACCATGAACCTGCTTTACTGAAAGCATAATGCTTTTCTTGTTTTTCTAATTTAAAGTTTTTACCCTGTATCTCTGCTAGGGGTGTGACCCACTCACCTAACGCAAAAATTAACATCGCCATTAATAAACCGAGCTTTAGCGTACTGAAAATAATACTTCTAATTGAAACACCTGCGGCTCGCATTGCGACTAGCTCACTACTGGCAGCGAGTTGTCCCAAGCCCATCACTGCACCAATCAAGGTTGCGGTGGGGAAAAATTCATAAAAGCTTTGCGGTAGACGGTAAGCCATATAAATCAAGGCTTGTAATGTGCCGTATTGATCATCTGCATTAGTATCTTTTAATTCACGTAGATAATTGAAAAAGGAGTCTAAACCCACCAGTGAAACCCATGTGAGTGTGATGCTAATAATTAGCACTTTCCACAAATACAGCTCTAATATCTTCATACTTCTGTCTTGTTCCTTTACTTAGCCCGACCAAACGTATGCCGTACTAGCCAATAGATAAAGGCAAGCATCAATAGATGTATCCACCATAGCCCTAACCAATCAGGAGTTGAGCCTTTTTCTAATAAATTTCGTCCACTCATCAAGGCATTGGCATAAATCGCATAAATTAAAATACCTAAAGAGACTTTGCTATAACGCCCTTGGCGGGGATTGGTGTGACTGAGCGGTAAAGCTAAAAAGGCCATCAGTGGTGCAGAAATAATAATAGCTAAACGCCAATGTAGCTCAACAATATTTTCTTTACTGCTATTACGGAATAAATCAGCGGTGGGAATACTGGAAATACGACTGGTAGTCACATTATGCTTAAGTGGCATACTGACACCGTGTTCAGTGAATTCAATCAGACTCATACTGCCATCAGCATTAAGCTCATAACGTGAACCATTATGAATTTCTAAAACGCGTTCATTAGTAACAGAATTAATAAATAAAGCGGCTGATTGCCCCCAAATCACGGTTTCTGTTTGATCATCACCCCGAATATGCACAAAAAAGCGTTTCATGGTGCTTTTATTATCATCAATATCTTCCGCTAATAGGGTAAATTCTCCCTGACCCGAGCGGGTTGTTGTAAACACACCTGCGGGAATACCTGCGGCTTCGGGGCGTTCTTCCACTTGTTGACGCACATTCTGATATTGAGATTCCGCCCACGGATTGACATATAAAACCAGAATACTGAGTACCAGCGTGAGTGGAATTACAAAGGTAAAGATGGCATGGTAAAGACGATAGGGGCTTAAGCCTGCCGCCTGCATCGCAATCATTTCTGAATCCCGATATAAACGACTAAACGCCAACATCATGCCAATCAGTAAAGCAATGGGGACAAGTTTAATTAGGTTTTTAGTTGAAACATAAAATAATGACTCAGTAAGTAAATCAACGGGTAGCTGCCCCGCACTCGCATCAGCTAGCAAACGTACAAAAGAGTTACCGACAATCACTAAGGTCAGTACCAACAATGTCCCTAAAAAGCTGAGTAAAATTTCTTTAAATAAATAACGATTAAGAATCATCTGAGGGTTTTTCAGTTTCAATCATAGTAATAAGTTGTTTAGGCAGAATGTTTTGCAAGCAGTCCAAATGTCCTAGGGGACATTCGCGTTTAAAACAGGGGCTACAGGCTAAATCTAAATACACAATTTGAGCCGCCTGATGTAATGGAGGGGTAAAGCTTGGATCAGATGAACCATATAATGCAATTAAAGGGCGATTAACGGCAGCCGCAATATGCATTAAACCTGAATCATTACTCACCACATAGTCCGATTGGGACAAAATAAATATGGCTTCTTGTAAGGAGGTTTTACCTGCTAAATTAACACATTCAGGCGGAGAAGATAGACTCTGACCTGTATCCGCCTGTTTTACAAGATGATTGATTTTATTGCAAATTATTTGATCTTTTTCCGAACCTAATAAAACCACTTGCCAAGCGTGTTCTAAAAAATATCGAGCTAAATCGGCGTAGTGTTCCGCAGGCCAACATTTAGCCGAACCGTATTCTGCCCCTGCACATAAGGCTAATAAGGGTTTATTAGTTTCTAATTGATGCTGTTTAAGGGTACTTTTAGCTTGCTCTTGATCAATAGATAAACGGGGTTGTGGACAATCTTTTAGGCTGATATTAGTTTTTATACTTTTCTCTGCGCCTAAGGCAACAAAGCGTTGCACCGTCATAGTGAGGATTTGTTTATCTAAGCGATGAATATCATTGAGTAAACCGTAACGCATTTCACCTTTATAGCCAATACGTCGTTTAATTTTGGTTGCCCATGGGACGAGTGCAGATTTCCATGAATTGGGTAAAGTAATGGATTGATCATATTGCTCAGAACGTAAAGACTTGCCTAATTGAATACGTTCCGATAAACCTAATTTTCCATGTCCTAAGGGCATAACATGCGACTGGCGCACTTCAGGCATGAGAGCCAGCAAGGGTTCACTCCATGCGGGAGCGAGTA
>WFRR01000101.1 GCA_015486375.1 Thiotrichaceae bacterium | reverse complement strand
TGCAATGGAAAAAGCCGTTTTAATGGCAGGTAATGCGCTAGGGATTACCAGTGTAGAAGCGGGTGAGCTAACTTCTCCACCGAGTGATGCTGAATCAGAAACACAATACTATGAAATTCAATCAGGTGATTCGCTTTGGAAAATTGCTGCACAATTTTATGGCACAGGCACAAAACATGAAGCACTCTTTGAAGCTAATCGTGAAGTAATCCAAGACCCTAATTTAATCTTCCCCGGTCAGAAAATTCGTATCCCTGCGGATGCTTAACAGACTTAACCTTTTTTACTTTTTATAGGAATTTTTTTATGGATATGGGAAATGTAATACAAGTTGCCGCACAGTTATTTCAAGGTAAATTAGACAAGGATGGTGATGGTATTGATGTCGGTGATATTGCCAGTGCGATGACCACTCTATTAGCGGATAGTAATGGTAATGTTGATATGGCTTCATTGGTATCTAATTTAGATGCAGGTGGCTTAATGTCAATGGCTGCCTCATGGTTAGGTGATGGAACCAATGAAGAAATTGCTCCCGATCAAGTTAAAAGTATTTTTGGTAGCAGTAAAATTTCAGAATTCGCTTCTGTATTAGGTTTAGATGAAGGCAGTGCTTTAGCAGGTTTGAGTCATAGTATTCCAGAAGTCGTAGACAAATCCAGCAGTGGCGGTTCAATTTTGGATGCGGTCGGGGGAATCTCAGGCGCGATTAGTTTAGCCAGTAAATTATTTGGACGTTAAACATTACTTTCTTAAAACATCACTTTTCTAAAACATGACTTTCCTATAGTCTTGCGCCTTCTTATTTGGACTTGATACTGCATTATTAATGATGACTCAACAAAAACAAGGACTGTTTCTTAGTGTGGAAGGCGTAGAAGGCGGTGGAAAATCAACCAATATAGCCTATATTGCTAATTTTCTAGAATCTGCTCAAATTCCCTTTATTCTCACCCGAGAACCAGGGGGAACAGAAATCGCTGAAGCCATTCGCGCCCTCCTACTTGATCCTAAATTACCTGCTATGCACGCGGATACAGAGTTACTATTGATGTTTGCAGCGCGAGCAGAACATTTGCAAACGAAAATATTGCCTGCATTACAAGCGGGGAAATGGGTAGTGTGTGATCGTTTTACCGATGCGAGCTATGCTTACCAAGGCGGTGGACGGGGTATTGATTTACAAAAAATTGCTCGCTTAGAAACATGGGTACAAGGGAGTTTACGCCCTGATGCAACCTTATTATTTGATTTAGAAGCTGATATAGGCTTAAAGCGCACTCAAAAAAGAGGCAAAGCCGACCGATTTGAGGAAGAAGCGATTGAGTTTTTTAATGCGGTAAGAGCGCAATATTTGTATATGGCAAAACAAGAACCTCAGCGTTATCATATTATCCAAGCACAATATGATTTAGCTAAAGTACAACAACAGCTACAAGAAACACTTGAATCACTACTACAATCCCACCCGCATTTAGCATGTTAAGTTCAACTGATATTTATCCGTGGCAGCAGACACAATGGCAATATCTCCTCCAAGCCAATCAGCAACAACACCTTGCTCATGCCTTATTATTTTCAGGGGTTGCAGACTGTGGTAAAAAAGATTTTGCGGTAAAGATCGCTCAAGCTTTGCTCTGTCAAAATAAAAATGATCAATACACAATCCCTTGTGGACAATGTAAAAGCTGTTATGTGTTTCAGGCAAAATCACACCCTGACTATCAGCATATTGGTTTAGAAGACGCTAAGAAAGATATTGGGGTTGCTCAAATTCGTGAGTTAAGTCGTTTTTTAGAGCTAAGTTGTAGCTATGGAAAAATGACGATAGGCATTATTAATGATGCAGATCGGATGAGTAATGAAGCCGCCAATGGTTTATTAAAAACCTTAGAAGAACCTCCCAAAGATAGCTTAATTATTTTAGTCAGCTCAAACCCGACACGACTCACCGCAACCATTAGAAGTCGCTGCCAAAATCTTAGTTTTCCCCCTCCGAATCAAAACACGGCACTGGCATGGTTAAAGGCGCAAAATGTACAACACTCTGCGGAACATTTGCTTTCTGTTGGGATGGGAAGACCCTTATTAGCACAACAGTTTGATGATGAAAGTTTACTAAAACAACGTTCACAATGTTTTAAAGATATTGTGATTATTCTACAGAAACGTAAAAATATTTTTGATATTTCTCCACAGTGGGTAAAATTAGATTTTCAAATGTTACTGGATTGGCAAATTACTTGGATACAGCAGTGTATTATTATTCATAGCAGTGTAAGCCACGCCAAACAATGGGATGATATTGCTCCGCAGTTTAAACAATTAACCTGCCAATTAGATTCCCAAAAGCTGTGGCAATTATACGATGATTTTCTTAAACTTATTCCTAAAGCCAACCATTCAATCAATCAACAGCTTTTTGTTGAAAAAATGTTGCTGATTTGGTTATACGCACAAGCTTAGATTTTAATTGCCTAATTTTATTCATATTGTCTATTTATTCTCAATTTCCGATTTAAACAGTTTTTAGGATAAACGTTTTTAGGATAAACGGTTTGAATTTCCCGCTAAACTGAACTATCTTTTGTACACACTTGTAGATATTCTAACCAAAGGATAGATTAGTATGAAATCATTCACGTTCTTTATAGCACTATTGCTGAGTATGCTATCGGGTCGTTTATTCGCTGCACCTGATATATCCGTAGTTTTCATTGTAGATGAATCAATACAACTATCCGCCAGCAATGCGGCATTACAACAGCAGGGCTTGAGCCATGCGTTGGATCAACTGCCTAACAATGGACAGGTAGAAGTCTCTGTAGTCAGTATGGAAACAACACCTAAAATTTTAGTTGAAAATACTGAGCTGGATGCCAGTAGCAAGCTGGATAGTATCAAAACGGCTTTAAAGGCTGATCTTTACAGTGGCTCATCCACTAATATGACAGGATCAATAAGCACTGCTGAGCACTTATTAAATCGTTCTACTGCCAAAAGAAAAGTGATTTGCTTAGCCAGTAATGGGATTGCGGATAATATTCCAGCCGCAAATGCCAGTGCAACGCGCTTAAAAGATACAGGTGTCGTTATTTTTCCAATGGGAATTGGCTTAAATTCACAAGAGAAAGCATTCTTGGATGGTTTAGCCTCTAATCCACCTGCTAGTTATATGACGACTGATCCCTCGACTTTATTTAAAGAAGGCTGTATTAATAAAATACAACAGATGCTGGGTAATACAATTACTTTGCCACTTAAAAATGGGATAGAACCCTCAGAAATACATTTAAGTGTTTTTTTTAAAAATGAATTAGGAGTATTTGAGCCTGCCCGTGATATAAATAAATACACTATTATAGATTTTAATTCAAGAACTAAACTTGGGGCTAGTATTGTGGATAATGGTAATCTTGGACTTACCTATACCCCATTGTTACCTTTTCAAGAAGAAGATACTTATGAATATACTATTCGTAATAATATTACAGGAGAAGTACAAGATAATAATGGATTTTTTCACCCTCTTTATGCCTACAATGATACCGTTAGCTCAGAAAACACGGTCATTATAGATGTATTAAAAAATGATCTGAACTACAGTGGTGATCTTATTAGTATCTATGATTTTGATAATGATTCTCTTCAAGGAGGAAAAATCACTATAAATAGTGATCATACACTGACTTATGTCCCTAAATCGGGTTTTACTGGAGTTGATTCATTTAAATATAGTATACAAACATCCTCTGGATATAGACCTACTGCAACTTGGACCGAGGGTAGTGAAATAGTTGCAGGGGGTGAAACAATTAATACTGCTATAGTTACTATAACTGTGGGTACTGCAACGAATAGCAATAATCCACCAACGGCTAATAACGATACTGCAATTACACTACAAGACACCGCTGTTAATATTGACAATGTGTTAAGCAATGACACTGATACTGACAATGACACACTCAGTATCACTTCCGTAGATAGCACTTCATCCCAAGGTGGCACAATCAGTAATAATAATGCTGTCTTTCTTTATACACCCCCTACAGGATTTACAGGTACAGATTCCTTTAATTACAGCATTAGCGATGGTAAAGGCGAAACGGCGACCGCAACAGTCACGATTACCGTCAGTGCAGGTAATCATGTCCCTATTGCTAATAATGACAGTGCTTCACTTGAACAAGACAGTACGAAAACTTTTTCAGTATTAAGCAATGATACCGACAATGATAATGATATATTGACGATCACAACAGTAGATACACTATCCGCTCAAAACGGAACAATTGTTAATAATGGTGATGGAACATTAACATATACCCCTGCCAATGGATTTACAGGTACAGATTCTTTTAATTATACTATTAGCGATGGCAAAAGCGGTTCTAATACAGGCACAGTAAATATTACAGTAACGATTAAAACAGATACCACAGATACTACTACCACAGGTACAACAACGGAATCAAATAGCTCAGCTGTCAATGATGAAATCACCACCACCGAAGGCAATAGTGTCAGTCTAAATGTCTTAAGTAATGATAATGGTACTAGCAATAATACAATTGTCACATTTACAAACCCGAATAATGGTACATTAGTTGATAAGGGCGCAGGTAATTTTAGTTATACACCCAAAGCTAATTTCGTTGGCGTTGATTCTTTTAGTTATACGATTCAAGATAGTAATGGGGTTAGTTCCAGTGCAATAGTGAATATTAAGATTAATGGTGCAGGCGGTGCAGCAACGGTCGGAGCAGGCAGTATGGAAGGCAGCCTATTATGGCTACTATTGGTACTGTATTGTTTGCATTTAGGCAGACAACATCCGACTGTACTGCGTCAGTTGATTGCTCAGAAAGCCGTTTAAATAGATTGAATCGTGAGCTTAGATCACTGACCACTATGAGGTTGTTATCTAAGTTCACATCAGTTTATTTGTCTTAACTATTTTATTGAGGTATTCCACCATGAAACTTTGGATTCCATTAACCAGCTTTTTACTCCTACCTACCGTTTTATCTGCTGCTACGTTTAATCTAGATATTGATGCAAACAATCAAACCACCACCCAATCCTTTGATAATATCGAAGCCCTTTTTGATGCCACCGAAGAAGATGCGCTTAAAAGTCTCATTCCCAATTATATTTCAGGGGTCACTGCCATTAATGCCCAATTGGATGTACGGGGAATTGATGTGGTTTCAGTCTATGATGAAAATTCCTCCTTATTGAGTTTTGAAATAGAATCACTGGGCATTTTTAAACAATTTGATGGGGGTAATCGAACCGAAAGCGGTAATATACTGCGTGAGTATATTAAAAATAATGGCGATGGGGTTTTAAGTAAATTATTAAAAGCCAGCGCTGCAACAACCGCGATTGATCCTGTGGCAGGGAATCCCGATAGTTTAATGGGCAGTAGTATCAGTGCGGATACCAATAATGCGACCGCTTTAAATAAATCTTCAAACTCATCTAAAAAAGGAGAAGAGGCTGGCAGTACAGAGGATGATGAATTTGGCATCAACCTATCAGCGGGATGTTCTAATGTACAAGGGCATCAAAAATGTAGCCTGACCTTACCCTTATCCTATACACATTATTTTGCTAAACCTGAAGGTAAAACACAGGGCTATAAATTACGGATTGATGCCCCCATTGCTTATTATGAAACCAATGGCAGTAAAGCGTATCAAGCTTCGATTGGTGCAGCTTTGCAAATTCCGATTAGTGAAAATTTCTCATTAACACCCGCGATCCGTACAGGGATTGTTGCCTCCAAAGATTTAGGTGCTGCCGCGAATATCAATTCCCTTTCACTCACCAGTATTTACCATAAAAAATGGGATAAAATGAATGTCCGTTTTTCTAATATGCTTGGTACGATTCAAACCAAAGGGATGAAATCCAATGGAGTGGATATTGATTACTCACTCAAAAACCAAGTAATCAAAAATGGCGTGGCGGTGGAATTACCTTCTGGAATCAATTTAGCAGGAAAAAGAACCAGTTGGGAAGCCTCGATTGCAAATACCTACCTCACGGGTGATGAACTTTATATCAATAATTATTACGATCTTGCCCTCTCACTGGGAACAGTTAAAAATAATGATGATAGCTTGCGATTGGGCTTAACTTATACGCAAGGAGATCATGGTTATTCTAAGGTCAATATGAATTTTGGCTATCAGTTTTAATCACTTAAATAGAATGGAGTAAAATTACAATGATCAATTGGATTGTCGTTAAAAGTCATGGGAATAAAGAAATTGGTGCGATTGGCTTTATTAATAATAAAGTTGCCGTTATTGCGTCATTTTATGATGATAGGGATGGAAATCAGGATGGAAAGGTTAGCATGACAGAACGTATTACGGCTGCAATTTTTCCAATTTCTCTTAATGGTTCTGATATTGCACGAGTTGCGATGCAGGCACGGGTACAATCCAATATCGTGCTAAAAGATCCAACGATTCATCGAATTGCCATGAATATCTTTCTGAACTTTAGCCGAAACCTAGTTGCAGAGGGTATCTATGCGGTGTATTTCAGTCGAGGAATTTCTAAAGTTTCAAGTTTTGCAGCAAGCAATATTACTTCAAACTTTGCCATAGAATATGCAATACGCAAGGGAATGGAGAAAGAAGTTAAAAATGCATATAAAAAATTAACTAATTATTAATAGATTTACCTCTGTACATAACATTTTTCATATTAAACAATTTTCAGGATAAGCGGCTTGAATTTTCCGCTAAACTGAACTATTTTTTAATAGTTACTTATTAACAATACTTTGGACAGTTTTTTAGCTTCATTATCAATATTGCAAATTCACAATCCATACTGCTACAACACGGCATCTAGGGTGAAATTCTTTGTTTTAACTGTTAAGTAGCTGACTGTCTTTTATGCCTGTCACTCTCTTTTCTACGTTAAAATTTCTTTCACCTTATCCACCTCGACACCTGAAATCTCAGCAATCTCTTGCACATCAAAGCCTTTTTTGGCTAGCTTTACAATAATTTTGCATTGTTCTTCTTGTGATTTTTGTTTCTCTGCCTGTAATTTTAATCGACTATTCTCCTTCTCTTGTTCTATGCCCTGCTCTATTCCCTGTTCTATTCCTTGCTCTATTCCTTCTTTCTTAGATTCTTCTTTGGCATGATCCATTACATTTTTATAATCTAGGTGTGTTTTTAGATCGAGTCCGTTATGAGTCAATTTAACGAAAGTACATCTTTCAAATGATGGATTTTAATTTTTCCTGTTCTGCCTCTAAGTGATCAACTTCCGCTTTTAAACCATTGAGTTTTTCAATCATTGGTTTGACTGTTGCAGAAAGTTGTAGCTCATCAGCCGCACTCCAGTAGTCTAAACCCCGCTTCTCTCCTTCGTCTACGATTTGCTTATGCAG
>WFRR01000100.1 GCA_015486375.1 Thiotrichaceae bacterium | reverse complement strand
TGGCTAAATTTAAACAAGGCACATTGGATTTATACGCGATTGAACAGGAAGAAGCGAAACAAATAGAAGCACACTATCAAGTATTTTATGGTGAACGTCAGCAGCTTAGAGATAAAAAAGATCAGATTTGCGATCAAGTCTATGCTGAAATAAAAAAGCAGGGTTTAGATAAGTCAGTGATAGAAGACTTTATTAAGATTGCTGAGCAAATGCAACTGGCTGATCCGATTCGCGCCATTGAAGCCAGAATCACTGAAATTAATAGCGATCCTATTGTGATCAAAAGAGATGAAATGGCACAGGCTTAATACAGCACTGCAAACAGGGTGAAGCACAAAACCAAGCTAGCAAAACCAAGGCTGAAACTATATTCTTGACCCCGATTATAAAAACCAAGAGATTACAGCCCTATGGCACAGGTACATCGCAGTGCATTAGTCCCTTATAGTAGTGAACAAATGTTTAATTTAGTCGACGATATTGAAAATTATGCCCAATTTTTGCCGTGGTGCAGTGGATCGACAGAACATCGCCGAGATAAACACGAGGTAGAGGCAAGTGTGAATATTGCTAAAGGGGCGGTCAATAAAGCCTTTAGAACCATTAATAAACTGCAACATTATGATTGTATTGAAATGAGTTTGGTCGATGGCCCATTCAAACACCTGCATGGCTATTGGCGTTTTCATAGTCTCAGTAGTACAGCGTGTAAAATTACCCTTGATTTAGATTATGAATTCTCAAATCGACTGGTTAGTTTTGCAATTGGTCCTGTCTTTAACCAAGTTGCTAATACCCTTGTTGATTCCTTTGTCAAACAGGCCAAAGTGCATTATGGCTAGCCGTATTATAGGGATATAACCAATGGATATTATTGAACTCATCTACCCGTTGCCTGATCAACAGGATTTACTGACCCAAGCGTTTAAAAAGGAACAAACCGTTCAAGCCGCGATTGAGGAATCAGAGATTTTGCGACGTTATCCTGAACTGGATATAGCCACAATGGTCGTAGGTATTTTTGGCAAAAAAACCAAAATGACCCAAATACTACGGGCGAATGATCGTATTGAAATTTACCGCCCTTTAATTGCTGACCCGAAGGAAGTACGGAAACGCAAAGCCGCCCAAGGCAAAAAATTGAAAAAAGGCGGTGCAAAATTATGAGAGGCTATGTTCCCCCCGATCATCAAACCCGTGTATCACAACTCTATTATGCGGTCGTTTATATTCCTCGTCGTAATCGCAAACGGTTTGCGGCGAGCTGTGTAGATATAAAATCCAGTAAAGAAGCCGCAATTGAAAGTGCTGATCCTGATAAAAAACACTATGCTGCACGGGTATTAGGCCCGTCAAAATCATCAGAAGGACAATATATTTACTATCTGCGTGAACTATTGAGCCAATAAGCATAGCGTTGTGAGAATAACGCTTTAAAGGATACGTGGCTCAGCTTCTAAGCTAATTCCAAACTTTTTATGCACACTCGCCTGAATCATTTCTGCTAGTTGGCGGATTTCTGCCCCTGTTGCCGCGCCTTTATTAATCAGCACCAAAGCATGTTTGGCATAAACTGCGGCTTGAGCATGTGATTTACCTTTCCATCCACATTTATCTATTAACCAAGCCGCTGAAGTCTTCACCTGATCATCAGCATAATGATAACTGGGCATTGAGGCATGTTGTTGCCTTAATAGATCCATTTGTGCTTGGCTAAGAATAGGATTTTTAAAGAAACTCCCTACATTACCGATTTCGTTCGGGTCAGGTAATTTTTTCTGGCGTAGTTTAATAATCGCATCACTAATCAGCTTTGCCGATAAAGGTTGTGAACCCATTTTATTTTTAATCCCTTCGTAATTAATACGCCAATCAGGGCTTTTCGGCAATTTCAACACTAAGGATTGAATTAAATATTGATCTAGATTCGCCTTAAAAAAACTATCTCGATAGGAAAATTGGCAAGCGGCTTTATCGAAGTGCTTTAATTCTCCTGTACTGATTTTAATAGCTTTAAGTGAATCAAAGCGGTCAGTTAATTCCACCCCATACGCACCAATATTTTGAATCGGTGCAGCACCAACATTACCGGGGATCAAAGATAAATTTTCTAAACCTGCATAGCCTTGTGCAATGGTCCAACGTACCAATTGATGCCAGTTTTCTCCTGCACTGACTTCAATAAAATAATCGCTATCGGTTTCCTTAATACACTGTTTTCCTTTGGTATTAATCTGTATCACCAAGCCTTTATAGTCTTGCGAAAATAAAATATTACTGCCACCCCCTAAGATAATAAAAGGTAAATCGTGCTGATTAACCCACTCAATTAAGGCTGGAAACTCATCGGAATGATTGATTTGTACAAAGTAGGCAGCTTTTACATCAATGGAAAAACTGTTATAGGTTTTAAGGGAAATATTTTTTTGGATTTGCATTAGTTTGATTCAACTTTCTACTTTAAGAATGAGGCGGGTAATCGGTTTGATTTTAGTTAAGCAAGCGATTATTGTTAACGCATTTTAGGATAAAGAGCCTATGTCTGCTCGCTCATATCGAACCAAAAAACGCTTTGGACAACATTTTCTACATGATCCCTCTGTAATCCAACGTATGATTTACGCGATTAATCCCAAAACAAATCAAAAAATTATTGAAATCGGTCCAGGGCTTGGGGCATTGACCTTCCCATTACTGGCACATATTGATCATTTGGATGTGGTCGAAATTGATCGTGATGTGGTGCAACGGCTCAATAATCGACAAGAGAAAAAACTCACGATTCATAATGTCGATGCCCTACGCTTTGATTTTTCCAAATTTCTAGGCAAAACCTCGCAGGATTCAGAAACTAATCCAACCGAACTCAGAATTATCGGTAACCTCCCTTACAATATTTCTACGCCTCTATTATTTCACTTACTCAAATTTCGTCACATCATCACTGATATGCACTTTATGTTGCAAAAAGAAGTGGTTGACCGCCTTGTCGCTGAACCAGGCAATAAAAATTATGGGCGTTTATCTATTATGGCGCAGTATTACTGCCAAACGGAATACCTGTTCTATGTTGCACCTACGTCGTTTAATCCTCCACCTAAGGTCGATTCTGCCGTATTAAAGATTACCCCGTGGCAAGAACTACCGCATGTATCCCAAGATACCGATTTTTTAGCAAAAATTGTTGTGGAGGCCTTTTCTAAACGTCGCAAGACATTACGCAATGCCCTCAAAAAATACTTTAACCTTGAACAACTCGAATCAGTCGGTATTGATCCTAAACTAAGACCCGAACAACTGAGTATTGCCGAGTTTGTTGCTTTGAGTAATTTGGCACATTAGTTTGGGGTGTTGTTAATTAAGGCTAGTCTTGTTTGTAATGCATTTAGGATATGGTTGGCAATCAGTAGATAAAATTCATTTTTATCATTCTCAAGATTACAGCGTTCAAGTGCATTGTAATAGGATAACCTTGATTCAGTATCACCTTGAATAATCACAATAGGATAACCATATTTTAATAATATAAGGTTCATACCTAAACGTGCAGTACGTCCATTACCATCAATAAAAGGGTGAATGGTCACCAAGCGTTCGTGCATTTCTGCGGCTAAAATAATGGGATGTAAAGTCTCTTTATTTTCTTGATAAAATTGAAAATAGTCGTCCATTAATTCATTTACCTGCCAAGGCGGTGGCGGTATATGACGACTACCGCTAATCATAACGGCAATATCACGAAAGCGTCCTGCATAGTTTTTATCAATACCCCGTAATACTAAAGCATGAAGCGTTAACATAATAGAATGATTAAACAGTGCGTCTTGCTTTGCCATATCACGAATTAAGCCTACAGCCTCATAATGATTGATCGCTTCAAGGTGTTCAACCAGTGGTTTTCCACCGATAGTTAAACCCCGATGAATAACTAAATCAGTTTCTCGCAAACTTAAAGTATTGCCTTCAATACGATTACTATCATAGGTGTATTCAATATCCAGTGCTTTTTCAATGGATACCTGATCAATATCGCGTAAATCATTTAACTGTTTATACAGTGGCTCAATACGTGATAAGACAGTATTCAGTGCTTTGGATGGTAATTTATTATATTGCTGATTAGTCATATGATTTGATTTTAATGGTGTTTATTCAAAAATGCCAATAATCGTGGAAAAATATCCTGATGAACATTTTTACCCATAAATATATCTTGGTGTCCATAATTGGGGAAAACATGCAGTTCGTGTTGTTTAGGAGAAATGCGCTTTAAGCGTTGGTAACATTCAATATTAGAGTCGTTAAAGACATGATTTTCCTCACCGGTAATAAACAAAACAGGTGTTTTTATTTCTGCGGCATATTGAAAATAATCATTAGGTAGCTTGTGATATTTCTCTTGTTTGGGCTTAAATTTAACCGCTGTATTATTAGTTGACACCATTTTTTTGATATGTCGATAGTAATTGACGCTTACGCCACCGTATAAATCACCACTGCGCTGATGAGTGACATCATGTAGGTTTTCATGTTTATACAGTGCAGGACAGCCAGAACCCCACATAAAGCTGAGCATATGACATTCGGGTACATTGCATTCTTTATGGAATAAGGACACGCCCCAGCTAAGTAATT
The DNA here is from genome assembly GCA_015486375.1 of Thiotrichaceae bacterium. Classification (GTDB taxonomy): domain Bacteria; phylum Pseudomonadota; class Gammaproteobacteria; order Thiotrichales; family Thiotrichaceae; genus S015-18. The sequence continues at coordinate 4,448 of WFRR01000100.1, read as the reverse complement.
TTCCCATTGACCAGCCTGATTCACGTCGCCAATAGGGGTTAAGGTATTTAATTCCTAAAGCATAATCACACAGAAAAGGTCCCGCAGTTAGTTTGACTTTTGACCATGTAGAAATGCGTGGAGTCAATGCGACGCTATTAGCAATCACGCTGTGGATATTGCCGACTTGCTTAGCAAATAAACTCATCATAAAAGACACTGAGCCAAGGCAATGACAAATGACATGAATACGTTTATCTGCGCCAACTTGTTCCCGTATAGTTTTAAAGGCAGCAGGATAATCAAAGAGAGCAATATCATCTAGGTTATGTTGATTACGACGTAAGTTATAGTTAAAGCGATTACTCATTCTATAATCCAACGTCCATACATCGGTATAATGATGATCTAGCAAATACTGCACCAGATTGTAATGCTCGGGCATAATAAACATATCGCTGGAGGTGGTTAGCCCATGAATCAATACAACCACATCATCACATTCTGCTCGTTTAAAACGTAATAAACTCTCTGCTAACTGGTCTTTGGTATGAAATGGATGGATACTAATTTCTGCCTCTTTGACTCCTTGCGTGGTGTGTAGCGGAATTTCACGCTGAAAATCATTGATTTTAGGCATTAAATGGGGTTTATAAATATCCCATACATTGCCTGCAAATAATTTCCCAAACTTGCTAATCGTTTTGATACGTTCTGTACGGGTAACAGCATTGCTGCTTAAGGTATTAAGCTGTTTAATAAAATCCGTTAGGGTAATGCGTATAATACCTGCGGCAAGTAGCGGGGTAGAGGCTTCTTGTTCCGCTTGAATTTGTCCTGAAAAAATATTGCTGTATAAAGTGGTCGTATCTGACCATAAATCAAGACCGATATTATTTTGAATATCTTTATGACCACTTAAAGTAAAGCTTTCACCCTCTGGATTCTTAAAAAAGACTCGATAGCGCATTTGTCGCCGATTGAGATCAGCCGTATGGCTAAATAAATTAAAATAGCCTGATTCAATTGGACATTTCCCACCTAATTCGGGTGATTCAATATGCCCTGTCATGGTGGCTAGATACTGCTTAGAAGCAATAAAGGCATCAATATCATCCACCGTAATATGGAGATGTAATGCAATTTTACGATTATGCTCTTTACCTTGCTGATAACCCTGTTGATAGTTTGTCATTTCAAAGCTGATATAGCCCTGCATAACTTCACTAAATTGAAACGAAATTGAAGTATTACACATATTATTTTTTATATTAGTCGTTGTTAGCTACTATTTCTTATAGCTCAGCATCAGGTTTTATGCCTGTAATTCCTTCGGCAACACATTCTGCCAAAGCACTGATGGTTGCCGCAGGATTTGCACCTAATGCGGTTGGTACAAGTGATCCATCTGCAACATAAAGGTTTTGATACTTGAATACTTGCCCCATTGTTTTAGGTTCAGCACTGCACACTCCGTTCTCGATATTATCCGCTAAACGACAACCACCCAAAGGATGCACGGTAATATTATTCCGCAGCGGCCAAAACCATGTCAGTAAGGGAATGAGAGCTTTAGCTTTAACTGCGCTTTTAAAGCGTTTACCTGTGGCTAAAACCGCTTTGTACAGAGAGAGGTTTTCACGATAAGGCCATTTAATTTCAAGGAAGCCATTGTCTTTCAGATACATTTTTCCATTACTATTATCTAAGCCCATCGTAAGTAAGACACTGCTATTAAAAGTGAGATGACTCCGACTCAGTTCACTAAATGCATAACCAACTCGACCTGTGGTTTTACCGAGGAAAACCCGCCAAAAAGCCAATTTTAGTAAGCGTATAAATTTATAAATATGCGAAACACGCGGTTTAATGCCTTCAATATACCAAGCAAGAAAAGCAGGAAAACTAGCATCTTGTAATAGATAGGCTTGTTTACGATCAAAGTTTTCAAAGAGGTTATAGTCAATCGCTTGGGTAATCACAGGACCATAGCTGGGGTCAGCCTCCTGTTTTCCTTCCATTACAAAGGAGACAAAATCGCCATTACCCGAAAAGTGTTTCCCGAGCTGTGAGCTAATACGGGGCAAGCTTTTATCACGATCTCGACAACGCATTAATAATTCATTCGTTCCCAGTGTACCTGCCGCGAGTACCACTCGTTGGGTATCCACATAATGAACCGCCTTATTATTTTTTAAATCAAAATAATAAACTCGATAACCAAACTGTCCTGAAGCATAGGTATCTTCTACACCGTGTTTATTGAGTGGAATAATTTTATTAGCTAATACTTGAGTTTTAATCTGGGCTTGATAACGTTGTTCCGCCACAAATAAATAATTTAAATCCAATGTATTTTTAGAGTGTGTATTACAACCGACATTACATTCTGCACAATAAGTACAAGAGGTTTGTAATGCACCATAGCGATTTTTATCTTGTTCTCCCATTGCCATTGGCTTGTTAAAATCATTACCAAAGAACACATTGATATCTAGCAACTGAGACGGTTTATTTTCTTTTTTGGCAAAGGATTGGAACAGTTCAGTCCGAATAATCTTACGACGGGGTTCATTATTTTGGGGAATTGGACGTGCGCCTAAGACTTGCTTTGTAATGTCATAATAAGGCTCTAAAAATTTCCTAGTAATCGATTTCGGCCAATTTTGCTCAAATACTTGTTTTGGTGCAGGTAAAAACACATTGGCATAAATTAGTGAACCCCCGCCTAAACCTGCGCTCACAACGGCATCGATGCGCTTATAATTGCGTATATCAAATAAGCCATGACTGTCTTTATGGCTATCTTTATCGCTATTTTTATTAGTATTATCTAATGGAGAATAGGGCTTGTGTTGCTCACAATCGACATGCCAAAAATTATGTGAGAAGTCATGCGGTTTACGGGGAAACGAACCCATTGGATAACGCTTACCTCGCTCTAGCAGCAGCACTTTACTCGGCCATTTTTTACTTAAACGACAGGTATTAATTGCACCACCAAAACCACTACCAATAACGACAGCTTCATATTCAAATTCTTTTGCCATACTTTGATTCTCTCTATCAATTTAATTATTTTTATTTTTTTAAGCATTGCTTATTCTTTTATTGCTCAACAGCATTTTTTTATTGATAGCAAGCTTCAGAATCAAGTATGCTGCTTTCAGTTGTCGTATTTAACATCACCTGATGAAGTACTAAGCATTGAATAATATAGCGCGTACTTTTACGACAAAATATTGCTTAATACGTCATGTCAGCTTGACTAATGGTTTGTCCTAATAAAATTTTATGTTAAACATTTATACTGCTAATCAGATTGAATCATTAATCAGCCAGCTTTGCTACAATATTCAATCTCAACCGTTGCACTCACCTTTTGATCCAGAAATTATTGCGGTCGGTAACTCAGCAATGGAACGCTGGTTACAGGTTAATATTAGTCAATTACTCGGGGTTGAAGCTAATACAGACTTTCCTTTACCTGCTTCATTACTGTGGACACTGCTCAGTCAACATTTCCCTGACTTATCCGAACAAGATCCTTTAGGACGCACCCATTTACAATGGCGTATTTTTTCACATTTACCTCAACTATTGGCAAAACCTGAATTTTCGCGTATTGCGCGTTATATTCAAAACGATACCCAAGGGGTGAAACGCTGGCAACTCGCGGCACAAATTTCTGATATTTTTGATCGCTATCAATATTATCGTAATGATTGGACAGAGTACGCACAGGACGAAAACCAATGGCAAACGATACTATGGCAAAGTCTAATTGAAGAAATTGAGTACAACAAAGTCCAGTTATTACACGAGTATATTGCAGCCTTGCAAAGCGGCATTATTTCCTCTGAACAACTGCCTGAACGGATTAGCTTATTTGCTCCGAGTACTTTGCCGCCATTATTGCTTAATCTACTTTTACAATTATCGGAATGGGTACAAATCGACTTTTATTTACTCGCCCCGACACATAAATATTGGTTAGATTTAGTTTCTCAAAAGGTAGAGGCTAAAATACGTTTAAGTCGTCCTGATGAACTGAAATATATGGAAACAGGGAATCGTCTTTTATCTTCATGGGGACGACAAGGACAGGTATTTTTTGATCAATTAGTCAGTGTGAGTGAGTACACAGAGGAATATCAGCACTTCCAAGAACCCGAGAATCAGACCGTACTGCAACAGCTTAAATATGATATTTATCATCTGCTGGATGCCAATCACGATGCTGAAAAAATGGCTAAACAGGATAATAGTTTAAGCATTCATATTTGCCATAGTCCATTACGAGAAATACAAGTTTTACATAATAATTTACTGCATTTACTCGATAATGATCCGAATTTATACCCTGAAGATATTCTCGTCGTTGCGCCTAATATTTCTGATTATGCGGCTTATATTGAAGCCATATTTCGTCAAAGCGATGATATGCCGTTTATTGCATGGAATATCAG
>WFRR01000099.1 GCA_015486375.1 Thiotrichaceae bacterium | reverse complement strand
TTGTTACACAGACTTATTTAGCAGAATATGCAATCTATAAACCCCTGCATGAGCAGATCGTGAACGAAGAAAAGGAGCAGGGCTTAGACTACTGGGGCGCGGCTGATAAGCTACAACTGTCTGCAACAGTCACACCGATGGTTGAAAAGCTCAATGCTTTAAAAGCTGAAGCTGATCGCTTAGAGGCAGAACAGGAAAAGTTAAAATCTACCACTTGATATTGACGAATCAAGCACATATCACGAAAATTACAAATTGCCTGAAAATGCTTGTAATAATGACAGTCCTGCAATTGCTGCGGTTTCTGCTCTTAAAATTCGTGAACCAAATTGTATGGCTTCAACGTGAGCGTCTAAACAAAGCTGTGTTTCTCGCGCTGTAAATCCTCCTTCAGGTCCAACTAAGAGTGCAATATTTTCTGTTAATAAAGTGTTGGATAATTTGGCGTTGGCTTCGGGCAACATCATTAAATATTTAGATTGGTTCGCTTGTGATAGATATTGATCTAATAATAGTGGCGCGTGAATTCTGGGAATGGCGGTACGTCCTGATTGTTCACAAGCTGCAATAATAATGCTTTGCCACCGTTGTATTTTTTTCGCTAATTGTGCAGCCCGAATGCGTACAATGGTTCGATCTGTGATTAAGGGTTGAATACTGCTAACCCCTAATTCCACACTTTTTTGAAGACAAAAATCCATTTTATCAGGCTTAATTAAACTGGGGCATAAGGTGATTTTTAAAGAAGATTCTCGGTCAATATTATTGAATTCTTGAATCAATACCGAGGAACGGCGTTTTTCGACTTGGATTAATTGGCATAAGTATTCCCCACCTTTACCATTAAATAAAATTAATTCATCGCCTTGTTTGAGACGTAAAACATTAATGGCATGACGATGTAGCGTTGGGGGTAAGGGACATTCTTGTTCAAGTGTTAGTTTTTCAGCAATATAGAAGCGGGCAGTTTTCATAAGATGGGTATGATTGTTTTATAAACCATAGTAACAATAAATATGACTGTCTATCTCCAATATTTGAAGATAGATAGACAGTCATTTACCTATTTTATTGAGTATCTTCTAAATGGTATTTCACCGTAATCTTACTTCCTTCAGGGGGTAAAGTTTTCAAAATACCATCAAAATGCCAAAGTTTGCTATTACCATACTTACGATGAGTACGTGCCTTTACTGTTTCGAGTACCTTGTTTTCTTTGCTTTTGAGGATAATGTGAATATGACCTGCAATTCTTATTTGTTTGCTTGATGAAGCACTTTTTTGAACATAGCCATTAATGACGATTCCTTGAGCTGTCTTATTTGACATTACATCGCTGAATAATACCCCTGTTGAATTAAGAGTATGAATAGGTCGTTGTGTTGTTGCACAAGCAGTCAATAATAATAAGAGTGAAAGGAATGTTGATTTTATAATTTTATTTTTCATAATAAATACTTTAGGTAAAAATTAACAGAAAAAACAATGATTTGTTTTTTTGTTATGAGGCATACTTTTGCTTTGAAAACACTTCATATAATGCAGGTAATACAAAAAGCGTCAGTATGGTTGAGGAAACTAGCCCACCGATCACGACGGTCGCCAGTGGTTTTTGCACTTCTGAACCAATACCCGTTGCCAGTAGCATCGGAATTAGTCCTAGTGCGGAGGTGAGTGCAGTCATAAGTACAGGGCGTAAGCGTGATAATGCCCCATTGAGAACCGCGTCCTGAACGGATACGCCCTCTTCTCGTTGTTGGTTAATTGCATTAACCATGACGACACCATTAAGTACCGCAATCCCCAATAGGGCGATGAAACCAATAGAACCCGGTACAGAAAGATATTGCCCTGTGATTGATAATGCAGTAATGCCACCAATCAATGCCAATGGCACATTTAGCATAATTAAAAAGGCTTGTGCGACAGAGCTAAAGGCAAAATATAGTAGTAGAAAAATCAGTCCTAATGAGACAGGCACAACAATCATGAGCCGTTTTTGCGCCCGTTCTTGGCTTTCAAATTGACCACCAAAGACGACGCTGTAACCCGTGGGTAAGTCGATTTCAGTATCAATACGTTGACGTAATTCAGCCACTAACCCCCCCATATCTCTACCATCAACATTGGTTTGAATGACGACGCGGCGTTGTACATCATCACGTCGAATTTGGGGTGGGCCTGACTCAATCTTGACACTCGCTATATCACCGAGTTTGACCCAAGCCCCTTCGGGTGAAGCAATGATGAGATTACGAATAGTTGCGACATTGTTGCGATGTGCTTCTGCTAAACGGACATAAATGTTATAGCGTTCATTGCCACTAATGACTTGTCCTGCTTCTGCACCACCAATTGAATCAGCGACTAAGGACATGACTTTTCCAACGGAAATACCGTAACGGGCTAAGGCATCTCGATCGGGACGAATAACTAATTGGGCTTCGCCTGCGATTTGCTCCATTTCTACACCCCGCGTTCCTTCCACCTTACGCATCATCGCCTCAATTTTCTTTCCTGTGCTTGCCAGTACATCTAAATCAGCACCAAATAATTTGACTGCCAGTTGTGCTTTTACACCAGAAAGTAATTCATCAACCCGTGTAGCAATGGGTTGTGAGAAAGAAAATAATAGACCGGGGTAAACCGACATCTTTTCTTCCATTTGCTTTTGGAGTTGTTGACGATTACTAGCACTTGTCCATTCAGAAACAGGCTTAAGACCAATAAAAATTTCTACATTAGAGACAGGTTCAGGATCACCCCCAATTTCAGAACGACCGATCCGTGAGGAAGCATAAAGTACCTCTGGAAAAGTCATAATTTGTTTTTCTAAGGCTTGTGCGACCTTAAGCGAGGTGTCGAGGCTGGAGGATGGTGCGAGCGTAACCCGCACATTAATCGTGCCTTCTTCCAGTTCGGGAACAAACTCCGTCCCTAATGTTGTTGCTAACCAAAGTGATGCAATAAATAACAACAGTGCTATTAGAGAGACCAAGGCACGAAGATGGATAGCAATGCGTAATAAGGGGTGATAGATAAATTCTAGCAAGCGCATTAGCGGGTTTTCCCTCTGTTTAATCGGACCACGAAAGAACAGACTGGCGAGGGCAGGCACAACCACTAAGGCCACCAGCAAAGAAGCCAGCATGGCTAATACAATGGAAATTGCCATCGGTTGAAATAACTTGCCTTCTACACCTTGTAAAGTAAACAAGGGTGAAAAAACAATAACAATAATCATGACTGCGAAAAATACGGGCTTGCCCACTTCTTTAGCCGCTTCTTGGATCAATAAGCTAATCTTCAATTTAGCTTCGCTATTATAGGCATTTAAGCGGGTAAAAATATGTTCCATCATGACCACAGAGCCATCGACCATCATACCAATCGCAATCGTGAGACCACCGAGTGACATTAGATTGGCAGAAATATTCCAGTACACCATGAGCATCAGTGCTAAACCAATAGAAATGGGTACAGAAATCGCAACCAGCAAGGTCGCGCGGATATTGAGCAAAAATAGCATTAAAATAATGATAATTAAGATAAAAGCTTGAAACAGTGCGGAGCTAACCGTATCAACGGCTTTTTGTACGAGTTCGGACTGATCATAGAAAGGTTCGATCGTCACGCCCTTAGGTAATGCTCCTTGGATGGCAGGTAAGCGATCTTTAATGCTTTGGATAGTGGTATTAGTATTTGATCCCATGCGCTTTAGGACAATCCCGATAACTACTTCACCCAATGACTCTGGTTTGCCGTTAGCATCACGGCTGATCATTGTCACTGCACCCTGACGAATTTCTGTACCAAAAGCAACCGTTGCAACATCAGCAATCCGTACTACTTTGCCATCAATCGTTTTTAGGGCAATATTGCGAATATCACGCAGACCATCCTCGCCACTACGAATCCAGCCGACTCCCCGAATCACCAGTTGTTCATCGTAACGGTCTAAATACCAGCCTCCTGCATTGCGATTATTATTTTCAATATTTTCAATAATTTCATTGCTACTAATGGCGTAAGCAAGTAGACGTTCTGGGTCAACTTGTACTTGGTATTGACGTACTTCACCACCAAAGGACAATACATCTGTTACACCATCGACAGGCATAATCAATAGTTTAACCACCCAGTCATTTAAACTGCGTAACTCCGTTGCATTATATTGGGGGTTTTCTGAGCGCAACATATACTGAAAAATTTGCCCAAGACCTGAGGTATTTGGACCAATTTCGGGTGTGCCAACACCGCTGGGAATATCATCTTTGGCAGCTTGTAGACGCTCAAAGACAAGCTGACGGGCAAAGTAAATATCCATCCCTTCTTTAAAAACAACGGTGATAGCTGATAAGCCTGTTTTAGAAATGGAGCGCACTTCCTCAACATCAGGCAGTGCATACATAACCGCTTCAATAGGGAAAGTAATAAGCTGTTCGACTTCTTTTGCCGCCAGTCCACGGGCTTCGGTATTGATCTGTACCTGAATATTGGTTACATCAGGAAAGGCATCAAGATTAAGTTTAGGCAATATCATGTAACCGCCCACGAGTGTGGCTAATAGAGCAATAACGACTAAGACGCGATTTTTTATACTACTATCGATGATTGTATTAAGCATGACAGTCTCCCCTTAGTGGTTATGTACTTCAAAGCCGCTTTTCGCAAGCTCTGATTGCACAAAGAAAGCTCCTTTACTAACAATGGTGACACCACTATCAATACCTTTTATAATGACTTTTTCACCTAAGTTTTCAATAATTTCGACTTCTTTAGGCGTGAATCGACCTGAAGCTTGTTCAACAAATACCACCCAGTCACCATCAGCACTTTTTAATACCGCTTCTGCGGGTACGCTTATCGCCATACGTGAGTTTTTACTCTGAATGCGTGTTTTTACAAACAGCCCCGGATATAGAGATGCCGTCGCCAATTTACCCTCTGCATTAACCTCAATACGCACAGGTAAGGTTCGAGTTTTTTCATCCAATATACGACCAATAAAGATGACTTTTCCTTGTAAGGTTTTGCTATCCGTTAAAATATCTGCTTTTGAACCAACCGCAATTTTACCGACCTGTTTAGGTTTAATCATGGCTTCCACCCAAGGATGATCCATATCACTAATTTTGAATAAAACATCTTCAGGATTGACGATTTGCCCTAGTACAAAGTTATCCTCAATGATCATTCCTGCTTGTTCAGCCCGTAATTCAAAATGCTTTTGTACGGATTTACTACCTGATTTAATCAGCTTGTTAACTTGTGATTGACTATTCCCGTATGCCTTTAACTTGGCGTATGCCTGTTCTTTAGCAATTTTGGCTGCGGTATAACGTTTGCCTGATATAGCATCTCGACCTAAGGACTGAATCCGTTGCCAAGTATCATTGGCGGCTGCCAGTTCGCCTTTTGCCTCGGCAATACTGGCTGCTAAATCTGCTGAACTGGCAGCAAGATCAGCGGTTGCTAATACATTAGCCGATATATCTGTGGTTGAAAGGGTATGCAAGGTAGCTAATAAAGCGCCTTTTTTAACCCGATCACCAAGATGAACATGGCGTTTTTCAACCCGTGTAGTAATAGAAGGAGAAACATTAATGGTTCGATATTGGTTGAGTTTTACTTCACCTAATGCTGCAATTTGATGGTTAATTAATTGCTCTTTTAGCAGCATAGTTTTAATACCTGCTTGTTGTCTTTGTTCTTTATTTAGTTCGGCATCGGTTGCAGTCTCATTATGCCCATGAGCATCATCGTCTTTTTCAACTGCATCCTCCTCTGCCTTTTCGTTATGTTTTTCTTCATCATGATCATCATTTTTTTCATCATCGTGTTCTTTGTGATCACTATGCTTTTCTTTATGCTCTGACGATGAGTGCTTAGCCGTTTCTTTATGTTCATTATGCTCATCATCATGGTCATGTTTTTCAGCAAATAATGAAGCTGATGAAAAAGTGAATAGTGCGATTAAGAAGTAACGGCTTATGCTGTTTGCTTTATTGGTATTATAGATAGTGTTGAGAATATTCATTTTAGTTGCCCTCCCTATTTAAGTTGTCCATTGAGCCATTGTTTGAATTGGTTACTTGTTGCTAACCAGTTAAACCATGCTTTCCAAACATTGCCTTTTAACTCAATATGATTAAGCTCGGCGGCTTTGATTTGCTTAAGTTGCAGTAGATAATCAGAGGTGCTTAGTTCACCTGCTTTCCACAGACGCATCAGTAGCTGGCTTTGTTGTTTTAAACTATTACCTGCCACTTTCTGCCACGATTTCCAGCCTGAATAGCTCAATTGATAACTCTGTGCTGCGGATTGCAATTGGCTACGTAGTTGCTGTTTAGTATTTTCCAGCATACTGTCAGCCCGTCTGATATTTGCACTAGCCTCACCCACTTCTGCCTGATAGTTATTACGAATATTGAGTGGAATAGATAAGGTAAAACCAATAACTTTATCGGAGTTATCCCCATTTTCTCCTCCTGCTCTAACACCGATGGTTGGATCTGGTTTTTGTTCTCGAACCCGCAAACGCATAATGCTACGCGCTTGTGCAACCTGTGTGACTTGGGCTTTAAGCATGGGTAAATTCGTTAAAATTTGTTCATAATTAATTTTCTTCGTACTTAAACGGGGAGGTGAATATGGCAGTGCAGGCCAGATTTCTCTTGTTTCTGCTGCGGTGGCTGATAATGTTTGAGAGTATGTAGCTAATATTGTTTTAGCTTGGTTTAAGGTCAACTGCGCTTGGGCTTTACTGAGTCGAACTTGCTCTAAATCCAGTTTACTAATTTCACCTACTTGATAGAGCTGTGTCGCTTGATCTAACACTTGTTGGGTAAGTAACAAGCGTTTGTTATAAGCCTGAATAACTTCACGTTGTATCTGATAATCTGCCAATGCTGAAAAAATACGACTAATCACATCTTGGCGCACAGCAGCTTGTTCATAACGACTTAGTTGTTGTCCAACAGTGGCAATATTTTTTCGAGCAGCCCGTTTATCATGCCAATCAATGGTTTGATTGATACCAATAGTGATTGTATTGACATTATTCTGTTTAAAACCAACCCGTTCGCCGTCTAGCTCAATTTCAGGATTATAAAGAGGGCGTGAAGCCGCGCGTGTTCTTGCTTGAGTTGCCTCGATCTCTGCCTGACTGGCTTTAAGACGGGGGTGTTTACTTTCCAACTGGCTTAGGAAAGTAGAAAGGGTTGTTAATGTGTTTGCATTCGCCGTTGTCACAAAAACAACGGGCATTATGAGTAGTGCTGATAATGCCAATGTGCTAGTCACAATTGGGCAGCGAACTAAAAAAGAGGCTTGCATAGTGTACCTAAAAACTAAAAATTTTTAAATTAATCAATAATAAGCAGACGTTATTGTATGAATAATAATTATTCATAAACACGAACAGTATTTTTTAAGAAAAAAACCCAGAATCGGGAAAATTTGTGTTTTTAAGCTTTAGGAGGTCGATGTGGTGGTGCTTGAGTGTAAATAAAAATAGATGTTTTTAATGTGGACAGTAAGATAGATTGGGTGATGATCTCAGGTACATTATAGGTAGAGATAAAGCTGACAGAATGTGCATGATAACAAGAGTAATGACAGTCTGGATCATCACACGTAGCTTGTTTAGCAATAGCTGTCGTATCCATGACAGAATTCATAGAATTATCAATATTATGAGAAATATATACATCCACAGCCATTGCGCTATGTGTCACTAGCACCAATAGAATGAGGAGATGGATAATAATATTTTTCATTATTTAATGGTAACAGATCTTTTATATAACCACCTTATTTAAAGTCAAAGTAGCTGTATATAATTGTGTCTGAAGGATTGTTTTAATAAATTCAGGCTTTATCACTTTACGATTGGGCAAAGAAAGGCTATGTTCCTGTGGCAATCGATAGAAACACGGTGACAATAGACACGATGACAAATAATTCTTATAACGCAGATGCTATCGAGGTTTTAAGTGGCCTTGATCCTGTACGCAAACGCCCTGGTATGTATACCGATACCAGTCGCCCCAATCATATGGCACAGGAAGTCATTGATAATAGTGTTGATGAAGCGATGGCCAACTTTGCGGATAAAATAGATGTTATTTTACACCGTGATGGTTCATTGACTGTCAGCGACAACGGGCGGGGAATGCCTGTTGATTTACACCCTGAAAAGAAACTGCCCGGTGTGGAAGTTATTCTTAGCACTTTACATGCAGGCGGTAAGTTTTCTAATAAAAGCTATCAATACTCGGGTGGCTTACATGGCGTTGGGATTTCAGTCGTTAATGCCTTATCAAAATGTGTTGATATTCATATCAAGCGGGATGGTAAAGAACATCATATGCGCTTTAAAAACGGCTATAAGGACAGTGATTTAAAAGTGACTGCCACCGTTGCTAAAAAGGCGACAGGCACACGGCTGCGTTTTTGGCCTGATGCTCAATATTTTGATTCCATCAATTTTTCAGTTCCTCGTTTGAAGCATGTATTACGCGCCAAAGCCGTTTTGTGTTCAGGCTTAATGATTACCTTCACGGATGAGATTAATAAAACTGAAACAGAATGGCACTATAAGGCAGGTTTAAAAGATTATTTGCTGGAAGCCATTGATGGCTATGAAACCTTACCTGTTGAGCCGTTTATGGGCAAGATTCAATCCGATAATGAAGCTTGTGAATGGGTGTTATTATGGCTACCCGAGGGTGGCGATTGTATTATGGAAAGTTATGTTAATTTGATTCCAACCCAGCAAGGTGGAACACATGTTAATGGCTTACGCACGGGCTTGACGGATGCACTACGAGAATTCTGTGAGTTTCGTCATCTATTGCCACGAGGGATTAAACTTTCTCCTGATGATGTTTGGAATCAAATCAGTTTTGTACTTTCCTTTAAAATGTTAGACCCGCAATTTGCAGGACAAACCAAGGAACGACTCTCATCACGTCAAGCGGCCAAATTTATTGCTTCTGCGATTAAGAATGCCTTTAGTTTACATTTAAATAAACAAGTTGAACTGGGTGAACAATTAGCGCAATTTGCAATTCGCAATGCTCAGAAGCGGCAACGGGCTAATAAAAAAGTCGTACGTAAACGCATTGCATCGGGTCCTGCCTTACCAGGAAAATTAGCCGATTGTGCTTCTCAAGATGTGACACAAACAGAGTTATTCTTAGTTGAAGGTGATTCTGCTGGTGGCTCAGCTAAACAAGCCCGCAATCGTGAATTCCAAGCCATTATGCCGTTACGCGGTAAGATTTTAAATACATGGGAAGTGGATTCTGATCAGGTCTTAGCCTCACAAGAAATTCATGATATTTCCGTTGCGATTGGTATCGATCCCGATAGTGACAAGGTTAATAATTTACGTTATGGAAAAATTTGTATTCTGGCGGATGCGGATTCTGATGGCGCACATATTGCAACCTTGATTTGTGCTTTATTTTTAAAACATTTTCGCCCTCTGGTACAACAAGGAAATCTTTATATTGCCATGCCGCCTCTATTTCGAGTTGATATTGGCAAGAAAACCTTTTATGCACTGGATGAATCTGAGAAAAGTACTATTTTAGATCAAGCTGCAAAACAAAATATGAAAGGCAAAATATCCGTCACCCGTTTTAAGGGTTTGGGGGAAATGAATCCTTTACAGTTACGGGAAACCACTATGTCACCTGATACCCGTCGTTTAGTGCGTTTAACGTTAGATGATGATAATCCAGCCTTAAATCCAGCCGATCGTTTAATGGATATGTTATTAGCCAAGAAACGTTCAGCGGATAGAAAACAGTGGTTACAACAACAGGGAGATCGGATATGAATTACGATGGCATCGAAACACAACGTTTTGAAGACTATACTGAAAAAGCTTATTTAGATTATTCCATGTATGTCATTATGGATCGGGCTTTACCCAATATTGGTGATGGGCTTAAACCTGTACAACGCCGCATTATTTATGCGATGTCAGAGTTGGGTTTATCTGCGCTATCCAAGCATAAAAAATCCGCGCGAACAGTGGGAGATGTATTAGGTAAATTTCATCCACACGGTGACTCGGCTTGTTATGAGGCGATGGTCTTAATGGCGCAACCCTTTTCTTATCGCTACCCTTTAGTCGATGGTCAGGGCAATTGGGGGTCACAAGATGATCCTAAATCCTTTGCCGCCATGCGCTATACCGAATCCCGTTTAACCCAATACGCAAAGCTGTTACTGCAAGAACTCGATGCTGATGTCGTGGCTTGGCAAGATAATTTTGATGGCACATTACAAGAACCTATCGTCTTACCTGCTCGTGTCCCTAATATATTAATTAATGGGGGTATGGGGATTGCGGTGGGAATGGCAACCGATATTCCTCCCCATAATATGGGCGAATTAATTAAAGCCTGTCTTCACCTTTTGGATCATCCTAATGCTCACTTAGCGACAATTTGTCGTTTTGTTAAAGCCCCTGATTATCCGACTAAAGCTGAAATTATTACCCCATTGCAAACCATTCGTTCTATTTATGCTAAAGGGCTTGGTTCTATCAAAGCACGGGCAATTTGGAAAAAAGAAGCGAATAATATTGTTATTACAGATCTACCCTATCAGGTTTCAGGCAATAAAATATTAGAGCAAATCGCACAACAAATGCGAGCTAAAAAATTGCCGATGGTCGAGGATTTACGGGATGAATCCGACCATGAGAACCCGACCCGCTTAGTGATAAGCCCGCGTTCTAATCGCATTGATGCTGAGCAGTTAATGTCGCATTTGTTTGCATCTACTGATTTAGAGAAAAGTTATCGCATTAACTTAAATATGATTGGTCGCAATGGTCAGCCCAAAGTTAAAAATTTATTAGAAATTTTAACGGAGTGGTTAGGTTTTCGTCGTGATGTGGTTACAAATCGTCTTGAGTCACGCCTAGAAACGGTGACGCAACGCTTACATATTTTAGAGGGCTTATTACTTGCGTTTGAGCATCTTGATGATGTCATTGATTTTATTCGCAATGAAGATGAGCCTAAAGTCTCTTTAATGGAATTATTTTCATTTTCAGAGCAACAAGTTAAAGCTGTTCTAGATTTGAAATTACGCACTTTAGCCAAGTTAGAAGAACAAAAACTACTGACCGAACAGCAAAAGTTAAGTACTGAAAAGGATCATTTAAACAGTATTTTAAATTCTTCAGACTTATTAACCGCATTGATTAAATCCGAATTACAGCAGGATGCAAAACAATATGCCGATAAGCGTCGCTCACCTTTACGGGAACGCGACATGGCACAACTCTTTGATGCCAGTGCTTTAGTTCCTTCAGAGCCAATGACGGTTATTTTATCCAAAATGGGTTGGATTCGTTCTGCCAAAGGACATGAAATTAAGCCGCAAGGTTTACATTACAAACAAGGGGATGCTTATCAAGCTTCGGCGCGGGGACGTTCCAATGAAATGGTGGTGTTTCTTGATAATCATGGGCGCAGTTATTCTACGATGGCACATGGTTTACCTTCTGCACGGGGACAAGGTGAACCGATTACAGGACGTTTTTCTCCTCCGAGTATGACGCGTTTTAGTCAAGTATTAATGGGAAAGGACTCGCATTATCTGCTGAGCTCTGACTTTGCATATGGTTTTATTGTTAAACATGCCAGCTTGATTGCTAAAGCAAAAGGGGGCAAGTCGATCTTAAATTTAAGTGAAGACGCAAAATTTTGTGATGCAATTCAGATTACCAATATTAATCACGATAAACTTGCGATGGTGACCAGTGCAGGTTATTTATGGATTATTGCGGTGAACGATATTCCGCTACGTTTGCGAGGTAAAGGGGTTAAATTGCTGAATATTCCCGTGGCACGACTGAAAAATTCTGAGGAAAAGATTGTATCAATGGCACTAATGCCCAAGAATAGTAGCTTGCTTATTCATGCAGGCAAGCGTTACAAAAATCTAAAAGGCAAAGAATTGCTTAGTTTTAGCGGTAAACGGGGACAACGAGGTAAATTGCTACCACAGGGCTATCGAAACGTAACGCTTTTAGAAGTAAAACAGTAATATTCTGATTTTATTAACAATAAAATATTGTTATTAGTAATTTCAGGTATTGAATAAAAGCGGATAAAACACCATATTGGTATACAGATTAATTATATTTTGAGGACGAAATGAAACGTATTGCATTAATGTTAGTCGCTAATCTTGCGATTATTATTGCGCTAGGTATTGTGTGGAGCATCCTAGACGCGACGTTTGGCATTAGCCAAATGATAGAAAGTACCTTTGGCGTACCGGGGCGTTTTGGTTTTGTGGCATTTTTTGCGCTAATACTGGGCTTTGGTGGTTCATTTATAAGTTTATTGCTTTCCAAATGGTTAGCAAAACGCAGTATGGGTGTATTTGTTATTGATCATGCTGAAGATTCAGATGAACAATGGCTACTCGATACGGTACATCGTCAAGCTCGTGATGCTGGTATTGGTTTACCTGAAGTGGGTATTTTTGAATCACCTGAACCGAATGCATTTGCAACAGGGGCTAGTAAAAATAATGCTTTAGTTGCGGTTAGTACAGGTTTATTGCAACACATGAATCATGATCAAGTGGAAGCGGTATTAGCACATGAAGTGAGCCATATTGCGAATGGCGATATGATTACTCAAGCTTTATTACAAGGTGTTTTAAATACCTTCGTGATGTTTTTTGCCCGTGTCATTGGTTATATGGTTGATAAAGCAATTTCTGGTGATGAAGAAAGCAGTGGTTTTGGTATCGCCTATTTTATCACCTCATTTATTATGGATATTCTTTTAGGTTGGTTGGCGAACCTTGTCGTGATGTGGTACTCCAGACGACGTGAATTTTTCGCCGATGCAGGCGGAGCAAAGTTAGCGGGTAAACATAAAATGATTAGTGCTTTACAAGCTTTACAACGTACAGAGCCTGCTGATTTACCGGGAGAAATGGCTGCATTTGGGTTTGGTGGTGGTATGGCAAGTTTAACCAGTACACATCCCTCACTCGATGATCGTATTGCCGCATTAGAAAAGTTATAAGTAAAAAATCTAATCAAAACGGATAGCATACTAAAGCCGTATGTAGAATGGATACACAAGAATAATCACTGTAAAATCTTGTGTACCCTAGTTTATTTATAAAAAAATTATTATGTACTCCCTGCTCCGTTCTGCCTTATTCCGTCTCTCTCCTGAAACCGCCCATCATTTTTCTTTAAAATCCTTACGTAGTCTTGATCGACTCGGTTTACTCAAACATCTAGTAAAAGCTCCGACACCACAACCTGTTACTGTGATGGGACTTGATTTTCCTAATCGGGTTGGACTCGCTGCAGGTTTAGATAAGGATGGTGAATATATTGATGCACTGGCCGCATTGGGTTTTGGGTGTATTGAAATAGGTACAGTCACTCCTCGTTCTCAAGTGGGTAATCCTCAGCCGCGTTTATTCCGTTTACCGCAATCAGAAGCGATTATTAATCGTATGGGGTTTAATAGTAAAGGTGTGGATTATCTGGTTCACCAAGTGGCTCAGATGAAATATCAAGGTATTTTAGGCATTAATATTGGTAAGAATTTTGATACTCCTGTTGAGAATGCCATTGATGATTATTTGATTGGTATACAACGGGCTTATGCGTATACCAACTATATTACCGTTAATATATCTTCACCGAATACCCCAGGATTACGCACCTTGCAATATGGGGATGAATTACAAAAATTATTGGCGGCTTTAAAAGCGAAACAGGCAGAGTTAGCGGATCTTTTTAATTACTATGTGCCAATTGCCATTAAAATTGCGCCTGATTTAGACTCAGATGAAATTGCAATCATGTCGGAAGTGTTTCTTGATCAAAAAATTGATGGTGTGATTGCTACTAATACGACGTTATCCCGAGAAGCGGTTCAAGGACAACAATATGCTCAAGAACAAGGAGGCTTAAGTGGTCGTCCTGTGACACAGCAATCGACTTATGTGATTCAACAATTACACCAACACCTAGCAGGACAGATCCCGATTATTGGGGTTGGCGGGATTTCATCGACACAAGATGCACAAGATAAGCTAGATGCAGGCGCAAGCCTATTACAGATTTATACAGGCTTTGTGTATCAAGGTGTAGACTTAATTCAACAGTGTCAGCAAGCAAAAAAGTAATCAACCGAACACTTTTCATGAAGCTATAAGCCAAAAAAAGAGGGATAGATAATTTATATCTATCCCTCTTTTTTGTCACTATTTTATTAATACTCACTCGATGAGTTAATACGATTGAATAG
Source organism: Thiotrichaceae bacterium (assembly GCA_015486375.1). Taxonomy (GTDB): domain Bacteria; phylum Pseudomonadota; class Gammaproteobacteria; order Thiotrichales; family Thiotrichaceae; genus S015-18. The sequence continues at coordinate 42,238 of WFRR01000099.1, read as the reverse complement.
TTTATTTCTTCTTCTCAAGTGCTGAGAAGTCAGGTGCGCAACCTGCGGGTGTACTGCATTGCTTACGCTTTAAATCTCCAGCAGTGGTTAACTCAGGATTGAATTGTAAATTAAGTGCATTGACCCAACCACGATTACCACCCCATGAGATTTTTTCCCAATTGATGCCATCTTTATGAGCTGTTTTATTAATCTTTACAATCCAAGTACCATTGTGAGGAATGGATACGATTACGCGTGTTCCCAATGCGGGCTGAGAATACATTTTTAGTGACTGTCCTTTACGAATACCTGTCACAGAATGCACTTTGACTGTTTTAAATATCTCTGACTCAGCGCCAGGTGGAAAACCACAACAGATTTTATTGGTTACCGTCGGATCTTTTAGGCACTGATTTCTGTCTGCAACGACTTGAGTGGCTGCACGGTCAAATGATAATTTTCCTGCTTCCACCCAACCATGTTGATCATTCCAAGATATACGTTGCCAACCTGGACGAGACTCAGGGCGTTTAATCACCCAACTAGCATTATGAGGAATTTTAATCACGGTTGGACTTTTAGTGTTTGCCTCACGATACATAACCAAGCCTTCACCTGGTGCAACGCCCGTAACACGATATACATCCCCTGTTGCAGCCATCAATAATTTCATGGGTAATGAAATAAAAATAGAGGCTACTAGTATCAAAAAAATGGATTTTTTCATCTTAAACTATCTCCTTTAATTCTCTTTTTTGCTTTTTTTTAATGTAGTCCCAAATAAAATCTACACACAACCTCCAAAATGTTGAAATACATCCCTCGTAGTTAAGTGTAGAACAATTAAGACCGGTCATATGTTTAATTGTGTAAAAAAATACTGCTATAAATGCAATTTATATCAGCAACATGGCATCACCATAACTAAAAAAACGATATTCGTTATTAACTGCATGATTATAGGCAGCCAATATGTCTTTTTGGCTAGAAAAAGCAGAAACAAGCATTAAGAGTGTTGATAAGGGCAAATGAAAGTTTGTCACTATTGCATCGACACTTTTGAACGCATATCCAGGGGTAATAAATAAACGGGTATCCCCTGAAAATCTGCATAAATTACCTGTCTGAGAAGCCGCTTCTAGACTTCTCACCGAGGTTGTTCCCACAGCAAATACCTTTCCGCCTCGCTTGCGGCAATCTGTCACTGCATCGACGACAGTTTGAGGAACATCAACATACTCTGCGTGCATAATATGTTTTGATAAATCATTGTTACGTACAGGCTGAAATGTTCCAGCACCGACATGTAAGGTGACATAAGCCGTTTTTACCCCTTTGTCGGTGATACGATTTAATAAATTCGTATCAAAATGCAAGCCTGCGGTAGGAGCTGCAACAGCACCGGGATGTTTTGCAAATACAGTTTGATAACGCGCTTTATCCTCAGCTTTATCCTCACGATTAATATAAGGGGGTAAAGGAATATGTCCATATTGATCAAGATAATCTAAGAGCATATTACAATTAAATTTAATCGTATATAAGCCTGCATTTTTTTCAATTACCTCAACTTGTACATCACCGTCTAAAATTAACATGCTGCCGATTTTAGGGGCTTTGTTGGCTTTAATATGAGCAAGTGCTTGATTTTCAGTGATTAAGCGCTCTAATAATAGCTCAACCTTGCCCCCTGTTTGTTTTCTTCCATATAAACGGGCAGGAATAACTTTAGTATTATTAAAAACGAGTAAATCTTCGGGCTTGATTAGACCTAGAATATCTGAAAAATGCTGATCATGGATGTCACCATTATGACGATCCATCACTAAAAGCCGACTAGCGGTTCTTTCCTCTAAGGGTGCTTGTGCAATTAACTTCTGAGGTAGATCATAATCAAAATCACTAAGCTTCATATGGCTGAGTTATTTCTTAAAAAAAGAAAGGAATAGTATCATGACCATTCGCTTAACAGTGTAATATTCACTCAAGCAGTGTAAAAAAAACTTGGCAAAGTTTTTTTATGTTTTTGTTCATTTGATTTTTTTAATAGAGTGAATGAATGTAGAATATCGTTTTGCTCGAATTCATAAATGACTATGGCAAACGTCAAACCTATCCGCGAAATTCCTTATAACTATACTTCATTCTCGGATCGAGAAATTGTACACCGTCTCTTAGGTGGGCGTGCATGGGATCTGCTAGAAGCTCTGCGAACCACCCGCAATACGGGGGTTTCAGCACACATGTTGTTAGAAATGTTAGGTGATATGTGGATTGTTTCACGTAACCCCTATATTCAAGATGATCTATTAGGTAATCAAAAACGTCAAAATACCCTGATCGACTCATTGTTAGCACGAATTGAGCGTATCAAAGCACGGGCTTCAGGTAATCAACTCACCTTAGAGTTAATTAATCTTACCAGTCAGGCGGTAGAAGATTTTTCAGCATGGTTTCCTCAACAGCAAAATTTACGTCGTGAGGCTTTGTCTAAATTACAAAAAATCACCCGTAAAGATAATATTTGTTTCGATGGTTTAGCCCGTGTATCGCATGTTACCGATGCAACGGACTGGCGGGTTGAACTGCCTTTTGTCGTTTTAACCCCAGATACCGAAGTCGAAATTGCTCAATTAGTTGAATGTTGTATTCAATTAGGTTTAACCGTTATTCCACGCGGTGGTGGAACGGGCTATACAGGCGGGGCGATTCCTCTGGATGAATACAGTGCAGTGATTAATACGGAAAAATTAGAATCGATTGGTTCGATTCAAGTCCGTAATGATATTGATGCTCAAAAAACCTTAGTATCAGTAGTACGTGCAAGTGCAGGAGTTGTTACCAAGCGTATTTCTGAATTGGCTGAGAAACATCAGTTAGTTTTTGCGGTCGATCCAACTTCACAAGATGCTTCGACTATTGGTGGCAATGTTTCCATGAATGCGGGCGGTAAAAAGGCGGTGTTATGGGGAACGACGCTGGATAATTTAGTTTCTTGGAAAATGGTAACGCCTAAAGCTAAATGGTTGGAGGTGATACGTCTCAATCACAATTTAGGCAAAATTCATGAGCAGGATAAAGTCGAATTTCAAGTAAGTCATTATGAAGCTGATGGAAAAACGCCTTATGGTGAAGTTGAAATTTTAAGTTTCGAGGGTCAATATTTCCGTAAAAAAGGACTAGGTAAAGATGTTACCAATAAGTTTTTAGGTGGCTTACCAGGCATTCAAAAAGAAGGTTGTGATGGCTTAATTACCTCAGCTGAATTTATTCTGCATAAAATGCCTGAAAAAGTCCGCACGGTATGTTTAGAATTTTATGGTACCGATTTACATGAAGCCGTGCCTGCAATTGTAGAAATTAAGGATGCACTGGATAATAACCCTAATGTTTTACTTTCAGGTTTAGAGCATCTGGATGAACGTTATGTCAAAGCGGTTAAATATACCCCCAAAGGCGCACGAGGCATATTGCCTAAAATGGTATTAATTGCCGATATTGTTGCGGATCAAGATGAAGCTGTCGCTGCTGCTGCATCTGAAGTGATTAAACTTGCTAATCAACGTAATGCGGAGGGCTTTATTGCAATTAGTCCTGAAGCCCGACGCTTATTCTGGGTTGATCGCGCCCGTACTGCGGCAATTGCTGCTCATACCAATGCCTTTAAAATCAATGAAGATGTGGTTATTCCACTGCATAATTTAGCCGCTTATAGTGAAGGTATTGAAAAGATTAATATTCGCCAATCGATGCTGAATAAGCTTAGTACGATTCAAACGATTATTAACTGTTTGCAAGGTGATCAGCCTGAATTACGCCAAATTGCTAATTATGAAGGTAGTCAAGAAAATGACGATATTTTAAGTGCTAAAATTAAAACAGCCATTCAGCACTTATACGACTGTCAGCAGCACTGGCAGAATATTATGCAACAATTTGATACCCCAGCAACAGAATGTCAGTCCTTATTAACGACTGAAGAACAAAGTTGTATTCGTCCTGAAGATCAATTGATCCATTTATTATTGCGTCGTGATGTGATTATTTCTTATCGTGACAAAGTCAAAAAACCACTTTACCAAATTTTTGTGGGTGATAATCTCAAACCTTTACGCAACAATATACTCAAAATTCATCAAAAACAGCGTTCCAGTCGTTTGTTTATTGCCTTACATATGCACGCAGGTGATGGCAATGTACACACGAATATTCCTGTTAATTCTAATGATTATGAAATGATGCACGAAGCTGAAAATATCGTGGATGAAGTCATGACATTAGCTCAAAAATTAGAGGGGGTTATTTCGGGTGAACACGGGATTGGTTTAACCAAAATGCAATACCTCGATAGTAGTATTAGTGAATCCTTTGCTAAGTATAAAACCGAAATTGATCCAAAAGGACACTTTAATCGCGGCAAATTAATGCCAGATTCGGGCTTGAAAAATGCTTATACCCCTTCTCTACGCTTGGTGGAAGAAGAAGCTTTATTATTAGAGAATGATGAGCTGGGTTATTTGAATGATGATATTAAGGATTGTTTACGTTGTGGTAAATGTAAACCTGTTTGCACCACCCATATTCCACGAGCAAATTTATTGTATTCGCCTCGAAATAAAATTCTGGCAACGGGTTTAAGTATTGAAGCTTTTTTATATGAGGAACAAACCCATCGTGGTATTTCTTTACATCATTTTGATGAAATGAATGATGTCGCAGATCATTGCACCGTTTGCCACAAGTGTTTAGCTCCCTGCCCCGTTAATATCGATTTTGGTGATGTTAGTGTGCGAATGCGTAAATTATTGAAAGACCGAGGCTATAAAAAAACCAATCTGATTACTAAAGCGTCGATGATGTTTTTGAATGCTAAAGATCCAACTACGATTAATATTGCCCGAAAAGGTATGATTGATGTGGGTTTTCGCGCACAACATTTTGCTCATAAAGCGTTTAAAAGTATTGGTTTGCTTAAACGAAAGCAGCCTCCACATAGTACGGTCGGTAAAGCTAAAATCACAGAACAAGTCATTGAGTTTGTTAAAAAACCCCTGCCTGTTGATATTCCGAGTCGTACCACCCGCGCTTTATTAGGTTTAGAAGACAGTAAAATTATTCCGATTTTGCGAGATAGCCAAAAGGTAACTCAAGACAGTGATGCCGTGTTTTATTTTCCCGGCTGTGGTTCTGAGCGTTTATTTAGTCAAGTCGGTTTAGCCACTTTAGCTATGCTTTATGATGTTGGTACAACAACGGTATTACCTCCGGGCTATCTCTGTTGTGGTTATCCACAAAACGCCAGTGGAGATACTCAGCAAGCGTCAAAAATATCCACAGAAAATCGAGTTCTGTTTCATCGGGTTGCTAAAGCCTTGAGTTATCTGAATATTAAAACGGTCTTAGTTTCTTGTGGAACGTGTATGGATCAATTATTGAAATATGAGTTTTCGCGTATTTTCCCTGATTGTCGTCTATTGGATATTCATGAATACCTCATGGAAAAAGGGGTAAAAATGCAAGGTATTGAAGGACAACAATACTTATACCATGAGCCTTGTCATACACCCATGAAGCAATACAACTCCCTTAAAGTCGCCGAAAGCTTAGTGGGTAATTCTGTTCAATTATCGGATCGTTGCTGTGGTGAAGCAGGCACATTTGCGGTTAGCCGTCCTGATATTGCTAGCCAATTACGCTTTAGAAAAGAAGATGAGTTAAAGCAAGGTATCAAGGCATTAACAGGTCAAGATACAGTGAAAAATGGCAAGGTTAAAATGTTAACGTCTTGCCCTGCCTGTCAACAAGGTTTATCTCGTTATCAAGGTTCAACGGGGCTGGATACCGATTATATCGTGGTTGAAATTGCTAATAATTTACTTGGTAAGCATTGGCAAAAGACCTTTATTCAGAACGCGATTCAAGGTGGCATTGAAAAAGTTTTGTTATAAGTAAGTTATGTCGATGTCAGTGCTAATTAGCACTGACACGGAATTAAATGGGTGAATCCTTGAAATTAATAGCGATCCTATTATGGCAAAAAGAAATGCACTTTTAGAAAAAACTATAGCCTTATAACCTTCTATAATGAAAAGATTCAAATATTATGATTAAATTTTTGACCTCTAAACTGCTATGGGTTGGCATAATCAGTTTTATGCTGGCTTTATTAGCAACTTTACCTATTAGTTTTGTTTTATCTTACTTACCGAAAAATATTCCGATTCAACTGAGCCAAGTATCAGGCACGATTTGGCAAGGAAAAGCGGCATCAGTACGTTATCAAAATATTGAATTCGGTCAGCTAAATTGGGATATACAACCGCTAAGTTTATTTTTAGGTCAATTGAGCAGTCATATTAATCTTAAAGGTGAGCAAATTAAATTGGATAGTGACATTGCTATTCATTGGGATAAGACCTTACACCTAAGTCAAACCCAAGCAGAAATTGAGGCAAGTTTTTTACAAAACTTTAAAAAAATACCCGCTAAGTTAGCAGGAACATTTAATCTTAATTTAGATTCAGTTGTTGTAAAAATACCCAGAAAACAGGTAAATAATCGACCTCCATTACCGCTGATTCAAGGCAAAATTGAATGGCATAACGCACAAGTGCTGAGTCCAGTCGATATACCTTTGGGTGCATACCGTCTAGTACTTAAAACCCGTGATCAAACTCAGCTTGGTCAGCTTAATAGTCTGGACGCTCCGAATGCACCTATTACACTGGATACAAAACTACAGTTAGACCAAAAATATGATTATCAAGTAAAAGGAAAAATTAAAGCCAATAAACAGGCTAATGCGCTTTTAAAAATGGGAATTACTTCATTAGGAAAACCGAAAGTTGATGCTTATATTCCTATTGACGAAAAGGGTAATTTACAAAAACTACCTTTTCTAGCTAACTTTTAAGTTTGTAATATTAGAGTTTGCTGTATTAAAAGCTAAGTGTATTTAAAGGGGAACGATTGATATAGTTAGCCGCTTGTACAGGAGTATTTCCATCGGCATTATCAATCCGAATATTGACTTGTTTAGCCGTAAAGTTCTGTGTTAAATCCCCTTGTGTACCTATAGCAATATTGCCTGCTTGAATATTATCTTTGCCTGATATCTGACTAAAATTAATCACATCGGCAGAGAGTTGTTGTGAACCTGAAGTACCTTGACTCTCTAAAATATTGACCGCTTGCATATTAGCATTGCCACCATTTTGGTGTAAATCCAATTCGCGGATGCCCGTACTGGATTGTATTGCGTCTTGAACCTGTTTACTACTGAGTAGATTTAAAGCTTGCTGACTTTGATCACTATCAATTTGCTTGAGTGTGACGGAGCTATTATTTAAATCGACCCTTTGGCGTGTGCTGGCAATATCATTGTTATTAATATGATTAATCGCTTGTGTACTGTCATTACTATTCGATTGTTCTAAGCGCATTGTATCGTCAATATTAACGATTTGGGTAATATCCCAGCTATCAGCATAGGTGATAGAGGGGCTTAAAACAGAGTTAAGTAAGAAACTAATTGTCAGTATGGCAATCAGCATGGTCATTTGATTTTGAGAAGATGTCATACTTTATTTACCTACAATATCAAGTTGTTGAGGTGAAAGGCAGGTAGAGAAGTCGATACTACGACCATAAGCTTTATCTAAGACCCACATAACAGCGGCATCTAATAAAGTTTGCTGTGCGGTGTGCAGTCCTTCAACCGTGACTTCATTGCGAGAGAAACCGTAAAAACCATCACCGAGTGCAATCCGAAAGCGTTTTTTGTCATTACTCCGACTAAACTGCAAATCAAAAGAACGTGCGCCCACAACTAGATTCGTACGAGGATCAATCAAATTAATCGCTAAGGTAATGGCGCGACTTGAAACGGTTTTGCCGAAATCAATCTGTCCTGTAATTCCATATTGATTATTGTTGCCTCGATTACCTGTGTTATGAGCATTGCCTGCTTGATCAAAATTATCGCCATCCATACGCGTGAATGAGCCATCAACCACTAAAGGAATAATGCTACGAGCGGGCGGCATTTTTTTATATTGTCGGGAAGTATCAATAATGCCTCTAAAGATGGATATAAATGATTTAACATTGCGAGAAGACGGTAAGCCAAAACGATTTAGACCCACATCCTCTTTGGACAAAGGTTGAAAAATAGAAGGATATTTATCCGTGACAACGCCAAGATGAGGATGGATGTTTTCACTCAGTGTATTAATAAACTGTGTGCGTCCTGCATCTGACATCGGGCCATTTTGATACGGGCCTGTTTTAATTGTGCCATCAGGTAAGTCCCGTACTAAAAAGACATAGGCACGGGAAGCATCAGAATCGGCTAAACGCTGTCCCATACACTCAACAGCAGAACTAATATTGCTACGACTGGATACGGGGGTCGCAGCCAGCATGGGCTCAACTGATGAGGTGGATGAAGTACAGGCCGATAAACTTAGCAATGATAAAAATATGACTAAGCAAAGGCTTATCGTTTGGGTATTACTGGCAATTCTCAAAGTTAACTTCCTCAATATAAACATTACTGAAGACCTCCAAGCTACCTGCACCGCTTATATCTCCATCATCATTGGCAACATAACTGGCATAAAATGCACATTTAGGTTGATCAATATTATCAACATAGAACACATCACCATCAGGTGAAATGACTTGAAATCCATCCGTTTTTTCGATCTTTGGCACTGCCGAAAAATCCACTCTTGCCTCACTGATTAACGTCCCTGCATCCAGTTGTGCATAACTTGTAGGGAAGCTGGGAAAAGTAGGATAAAGTTGTTGATCATTTGCAATAGCTTGCAAAGGTAAACTCATGACTAATACCGACATCAAGCGAAATAAAAGTGGCATAACGTATTCTCTATAGTGTATTGAAGTAAGGCTTTATCGCTTATGAATTAGTTGCTTGTACTAATACCTGTATAATTTGCAGACTGATGTGAACCTGCGGCTTGATTTTGAATTAGGTTTAATTCACCACCATTGGTGCTGAATTTTTGAGTAATACCGCCCCCTGTTGCCATACTGCCATTACCCATTAATAAAGCATTACCTGCTTGTAAGGTCTGACTGCTTGAGTTTTGTGTGAATCCCGCACTTTTAACAGCAATATTTTGCTCAACGCCAGATGTTGATAAAGAACTACCAATGGTAATTAAATTACCCGCTTGAATGCTTTTTTCTACATTATCCTGATTACTTTTTAGTTCTGTATTAGGTGCCACAATTTTTTGTTTTAGTCGTATGATTTTATCTGCCTTTACCGCATTAATAGCTTGTGTATTGGCAGAACCTGTATTGCTTTGGTTAAGTTGAATCGCTCCCCCAGAACCTTCAAGGACTTGGGTTAAATCATTAATAGTTTTAGCGGTTGCGGTATTCACAGATTGCTTGGATTGCGATGTACCATTATCTTGTACCAAACTTAATGTATTTGAACCTGTTTTAGCAGTTTGATTCGAACCTGTATTAATTGTGCCATCCGTTTGATCAAGATTAATGGTATTGAGACTTTGCACCGAATTATTATCAGTTGAATTGGTTTGACGTAACGTTGTATCGCCACCTACATTAGAGACATCAACACCTTGTATGATTTGCCAGCTATCTGCAAAAGCAGCACTGGATAAACAAAGAGTTGAGAGTGTCGTTGCAACAATTTTATGAAAATTTTTCATGCGTTTTATTTCCCTATAAGAATTATATTTTTTATTATTTCGAACATTATAGGCAGTAATATTAACTTATTTAATGAACATTATAAGTTAATTTGATAAAGGTGCGAAGAATAACGATAAAGGGTTAACTAGGTGACATTAGTGCTTCAATATCATCAATTTCTTTAATGAGATCCTGTGTTAATACCCGATTACCCTTATCAGTTATTAAGACATCATCTTCAATACGAATGCCAATATTCCACCATTTTTTATCAATATCTTTAGACGGTGAAATATATAAACCTGGTTCAACCGTAATCACCATACCTGCTTGTAAGGTTCGCCATTGTCCATCAACTCGATAATCGCCCACATCATGAACATCTAAACCTAACCAATGCCCTGTTTTATGCATATAGTAAGGTGTATAGGCTTCATCTTTGATTAATTGCTGTATATTTTTTTGCTGGGATCGACGCTTATCTGCTTTTAAAATACCGAGTTTCAGTAAACCTTTTGTAATCACGGCAACCGCTGCTTGATGGGGTTCATCCCAATGATGATTAGGCGTTGCCACTGCAATTGCAGCACGTTGAGCATCCAGTACAATTTGATACAGTTGTTTTTGTGCAGCAGTGAAACGACCATTAATGGGGAATGTCCGCGTAATATCACTGGCATAAGCTTGATATTCTGCCCCTGCATCAATTAGGAGTAATTCCTTATCATTAAGAGTTTGATCATTATTAATATAATGTAAGATACAGGCATTTTTTCCACCACCCACAATAGAAGTATAAGCTTCACTCATACCGTATGAGGTAAACGCATATTTAAAATAGGCTTCTATTTCATATTCATATTGACCTACCGAGCATTGTCGCATTGCAATACGGTGTACAGCAATGGAGATATTTGCGGCATACTGCATCATTGCAATTTCAGCAGTCGATTTAATCAAGCGCATTTCATGTAAGACTTGATCTAAATTAATCAGTTGATGCGGTGCGGTAATACCTTGTCTAATTTTCTTTTTAACACTCGCTAACCATTGCATTACCCGTTGATCAAAGTCAAAATCACTGGCCATGCTGTAATAAATTGACTGTTTACCTTCCATTAAACTCGGTAAAATCTGATCAATTTGCTTAATACTAAAACTTTCGTCTGCTGCGTAAAGGCTTTTAGCCCCTTCTAAACCTGCGCGTACACCTGTCCATTGTTCGATTTTTGGATTTTTTTCTTCACAGAAAAGTATAAATTCACCTTCAGCTCGTTCAGGTACTAATACCAATATCGCATCAGGTTCATTAAAGTGACTTAAATATAAGAAATCACTGTCTTGTCTAAAGCTATATTCAGCATCACGATTACGCACTTTTAGGCCAGCAGCAGAGACAATGGCAATGGCTTGATTGCCAATCTGTTGCATTAAAGTCTTGCGTCGTTGTGCAAATTCGTCTGCACTTATTTGAGGTTTATTCATAAATTTATTTTTATTGCAATGATGTAATGAATGGATAATCTAGTGGACAGCGGTATCGAGTTTAGAGGGTTGCAATTCTTCACAAAGCAAGAGTGTGCCAATCCGCATATATTCAACAATATCACTATAGGCACATTCTGCAGCTTCGTCGTTTTCTAAGTCGAGATCGCCTGCACTTGAAATCTGAGTCACATCGGCAATAAATTCACGACTGTCTTCAGGCAAAGCATAAGATTGTTTCAGCCCTGCCAGTGCAGCACCGTATAAAAGCCCTTGTCCCCATTCTTGGATTGCAAATAAGCGTTTAGCTAGGTCAGTATCATCACTTGGAAGCAAGCAATCAAAGTGTAAATTACTATCGTTAAATTGTTGCCGTGATTGTTCAAATAGCTGTTGTAAATGCTGTAATGCTTCAGGATCAATGCTCTGTTCATCCCATAATTCTTTAAAGCAGTGTTGCTGATTAACAGCAATATCAACGGCTAACATTCCACACATGACACCATGCACTTCAGCGGGTGAAACATTGCAATCAAGACGGTTTAATGCTGTTTGAACAGGCTTATATGTTATTAATTTGTTCATACTTTTACTCAATTAAGTGACTAAATCAATGAATAAACACTGAAATTTGGTTTATACTCTATCGCATTCACACTCACTGATGAATGGATTAGCTTATTGATTTAAATCATATTTATATGTTGTTTTCTGATCAGTATAAATTGTGTGCAAAAATTTGCGTTAATTATAAGATCCAATAATGTAGCAATGACTCAAATTTGGTCTATAAAGACAGATAGTTTAGTATAACCATTTGCTGATCTTTCTTCCTTTACCAAAGGAGTTTTTAAATTAATCCCAAGGTCTCTCAACAATAATTTAAATTATGAGCAAGGAATTTAGTGATATCCAATTAACCGTCGATGAGCATATTCATCGACTGGAAATACAAGTGACAACACTTTTAGAATTGCTTGAGTCCTTATCTGAAGAGAATGCTATTCTACTTAAACGCGAACAGCAATTGATTGAAGAACGCAGCTATATGTTGGAAAAGAATACAAAAGTTAGGCTTCAAATCGAAACTATGCTGGAACGTTTGCGTAAAATGGATGTATGAGGTTTAGGAAGAACATGCAATGAATAAGAAGCAAAAAGCACTTCATGCCTTAAGTGTTCGTATCTTGGGCAAAGACTATGTTATTGCCTGTCCAGAAGGTGAAGAAAAGGAACTGATCCGTTCAGCTCATTATGTTGATAACAAAATGCAACTGATCCGCAGCTCGGGAAAAGTGATGGGAACGGATCGTATAGCCGTGATGGCAGCATTAAATATTGCTCATGAAATGTTGAATGCAAATGCTAGCGAAGATCGTGAAACGCTGAAAAAATTAAAAACATTGGAACAAAATATTAACCAAGCTGTAGAACGTTTTCAAAAGACTAAATAACTTGGATTCACTTCTAAGATTGGTACACTCAATTTTCTTACTCTGTTGATTGTATCAATCCTTAATTAATTGACTATGACCGCTATGCTCCCAAATCGAATTGTATTAGAAAACCTTATCCGTCAAGTGGCTCAAGAAGAAATTCTGCCTCGTTTTAATAAAATTTCGTATTCCATCAAAGGGGATGGCAGTCTTTTAACCGAAGCTGATTTAGCCACTGACCAACGTCTACAAACCAGTTTGGCTGAACGCTATCCTGACATTGCTTTTTTAAGTGAAGAAATGTCGCGTCAACAACAGGATGAATTATTACAAAATTCTGATCGACTCTGGTGTCTTGATCCTTTAGATGGTACAAGTAATTTTGCCGCAGGTATTCCCATTTTTGCGTGTTCTTTAGCCTTATTTGAACAAGGTGAAGTAGTGATGGGTTTTACTTATGATCCCATTCGAGATGAAATGTTTACCGCAGTCCGTGGACAAGGTGCATGGTTGAACGGTGAAACTTTAAAATGTATTAGTTCAGGATTTAAGCTACAAACAGCGGTGGCGATTGTTGATTTTAAACGTTTAAGTTCCCGTTTACAGTATGCTTTATTGAACCATGCCCCCTTTAGTTCACAACGTAATTTAGGCAGTTGTGTACTGGAATGGGCATGGATGGCAGCCAATCGGGGGCATGTTTACCTACACGGTGGTATGAAACTCTGGGACTTAGCGGTGGGTACATTACTCTTATCTGAAGCAGGCGGTTATGCCTCAACTTTAGAAGGTGAAACGATTTTTAGGGCGAAAATGCAGCCCCGTTCAGTGGTAATTTCACCTGATAAACAACTCTTTGAAGCGTGGAGAAAATTTTTAAATGAAAACGGATAAAGAATGGCAACAGCAACTTTCTAAAGAAGCGTATCAAGTTAGCCGCCAAGATGGCACAGAACGCCCTTTTAGCGGAAAATATTATCAGCACGATGAAAAAGGTGACTACCATTGTATTGGTTGTAATGCAGTATTATTTAGTTCTGAACACAAATATGATTCAGGCAGTGGTTGGCCGAGTTATTGGCAAATTGCTGATAATGCAGCAATTAAAGAAATCTCAGATAGTCGTCATGGAATGCTAAGAACAGAAATACGTTGTCAGCAATGTGATGCGCATTTAGGGCATGTGTTTAATGATGGTCCACAACCCTCGGGTTTACGCTATTGCATTAACTCGGTCTGCCTAGATTTTTCATCCAAATCCTAAAGCAAGGAGTGCTTTATCGCTTATGCCTAATCGTCCAATTGGTGTTTTTGATTCAGGGGTCGGGGGTGTTTCGGTCTTAAAAGAGATTCATAAGCAGTTACCGAATGAACATCTTATTTATATTGCAGACTCTGCTCATGCTCCTTATGGTAATAAAGGTGCGAAAATGATTCGAGCGCGTTGTCGACGTATCACGCAGTTTTTACTGCAAAAGAATATTAAAGCTTTAGTGATTGCTTGTAATACTGCCACGGCCGTCGCGGCGGAAAGTTTACGGGCTGAATTTCAACAGATTGAAATTATTGGTTTAGAACCTGCGGTTAAGCCTGCAGTTGAACAGACTAAAACGGGTGTAATTGGTATTTTAGCCACGGATCAAACGATTAAAAGTGCTCGTTTGGCAGGACTTATTCATGCTTATGCAATGGATATTCAAGTTGAAAAGCAAGCTTGTCCTGGTTTAGTCGAACAAGTAGAAGCGGGTTTATTTGAATCTAAACAGACCCAAAAATTACTCAAGCGTTATTTACAACCCATGTTAGCCAAAGGAATTGATACGCTTGTACTCGGCTGTACTCACTATCCTTTTTTATTAGAACCGATTAGCCGTTTAACACAAGGTTCAGTCACCATTCTTGAGACTAGTATTCCTGTCACTCAGCAATTACAACGGGTGTTATCTAGAAATACCTTGCTGTGTCAACAGACTAAAGGGCAGATTCAATTTTTTAGTAGCCAAGGTGAAAGTAAAAAACACCGAGAAAGTATTAAATTGTTATGCCATCAAAATATTAAAGTTCAAGAATTACCCGCATTATTTTCTTAAGTGTATTCACTCTGACTTGCAGTGCAGAATATTTTAACTATGATAGCTCAGCTATTTAACCTGTCTTATGGGATTTTTCATGCATATTAAAGCCAATACTGTTGCGAGTTTACGTTACACCCTAAAAAATAGTAAAGGAGATCTTTTAGATCAAGCCGATACCGCACACCCGTTTATCTATTTACACGGAGCCAATAATATTGTGGTGGGTTTAGAGAAAAAATTAGCGGGTAAAATGGCCAAAGATACCTTGCAAGTGATTGTTTCACCAGAAGAAGGTTATGGTGTGCGTAATGATACGCTAACCCAAGAAATTCCTCGTAAGATGTTTAAAAGTATGGATCCAACTATGTTAGTGGTCGGAGCGCAATTTGAAGCACAAACCAATGCAGGTATTGAGGTAATTACTATTGTTGCATTGACGGAAGAGACTGTCAGTATTGATGCTAACCACCCACTCGCAGGGGAAAGTTTACATTTTGATATTGAAGTTCTCTCCGTCCGTGAAGCAAGTGCTGAAGAAATTGCGCATGGACATGTTCATAGTGCAGGGTCGAGTTGTAGTTCAGATACAAAAGAGTCTAGTCAGCATGAACATAACCGTGATGAAGGCGGGTGTTGTGGACATTAATAATTTAAATAATGGATGAGTTGAATCTATATGGCTGGACATATTCCCCGTGCATTTATTGATGAACTATTAACCCGTCTTGATATTGTCGAGGTTATTCATGCTCGTGTGCCGCTTAAAAAGGCAGGACGTGAATATAAAGCATGTTGTCCTTTCCATACTGAAAAAACACCGTCTTTTACGGTCAGTCGTAGTAAGCAATTTTATTATTGTTTTGGCTGTGGTGAAAATGGTTCGGTACTCTCTTTTTTAATGGAGTATGAGAACCTAGATTTTGTTGAAGTCGTGGAGTCATTTGCGAGTGATTTAGGTTTAGAAGTCCCCCGAGAATCACAGAATCACCTCAATAAATCCGCACAAAAAAAACCACATCGTGATTTATATACATTGATGGAAGAGGTGACTGAATTTTATCAGTTGCAATTGAAATCTCAGCCCCAAGCGATGGAATATCTACAGCAACGTAATCTGGATTCCAGTGTTATTGAACAGTTTCAGCTCGGTTATGCACCTGAACAGTGGAATCGTTTAGAAGCACAATTTAGCACCGCCTACAGTCAAGCACAATTACTAGAAACAGGGCTATTAATTCAAAAAGAAGACACAAACAATTGTTACGACCGATTTCGTGAGCGGATTACTTTTCCTATTCGTGATAAGCGTGGGAGAGTAATTGGTTTTGGTGGGCGAATTATGGGCAATGGACAGCCTAAATATTTAAATTCACCTGAAACCTCTTTATTTAACAAAGGGGCTGAATTATATGGTTTATATGAAGCTCGTAAAAGTACCCGAAAATTACAGCGTTTATTAGTAGTTGAAGGCTATATGGATGTCATTGCACTGGCACAATATAAAATTAGCTATGCCGTCGCAACTTTAGGCACAGCAACCACCAGTACACATATTCAGCAAATGTTTCGTACAGTTTCTGAAATTATTTTTTGTTTTGATGGCGATCGTGCGGGTCGAGAAGCTGCGTGGCGAGCAATGGAAAATGCGCTAGCTTTATTGAGTGATGATAAAGAAATTCGATTTTTATTTTTACCAACAGGCGAAGATCCTGATACACAAATTAGAAAAATTAAAAAAGAGGGTTTTGAGCAACTGATTGATTCAGCGGTGACTTTAACAGACTATATGCTGGATATTTTACAAAAAAAATACAATATCAGTACCCGAGAAGGTAAAGCCCATTTGCTTAATGAGTCAGCACAATTATTAGCTAAGTTGCCAACGGGTTTATTGAAAGTACAGTTACTAAATACACTGGAAAAATTAACCAATGTTTCTGCGGATATTATTGAGAAACACCGTACATATACTGATAGACGGATAGAACCAACCCATGCAACTCGCTCTCTAAGTGAGGGAGAAGTGAGATTAACGCCTGTACGTTATGCTGTTGCACTGTTATTAAACGAACCTAATTTAGCAGAAGAAGTTGAAAATCCAGAGAAAATGGTACTATATCCGATCAAAGGTATAAATTTCCTTGTGAAACTACTTGAAATTTTTGAAGATAGTCCTAATCTTACGGCAGCAAGTCTTATTGAAAGATTTCGTGGTAGTAAATATGAAGCCCTCCTTATTATCCTGACAAAGTGGCATCCGAGACATTCTGATATACAGATACTTCGGCAAGAATTTCAGGACTGTCTGCGGCATATCCGCAAAATGGCTCACGAAAACCAACTCGAATCTTTGTTGCACAAAGAACGAGTACAAGGTTTATCTCCACAAGAAAAAAATGACCTAAAAATATTATTAAGTGAAATGCACTAAAGTTATGCGCCTATTTTAGGTATGCATGCCGTTTAGTTTTCACCCGTGTATCTGCACACTCCACGTTTAAGGCATTTTTCAATATCATTATCATTGAATATTACTATTTTATGATGTACTAAAACAATTCCATTTTTGCGAGAATATCGGGCATGAGTGAAAAAGTAAAACAACAACGATCAAGTCTTAAAGAGTTGATTGCAACGGGTAAAGAAAAGGGCTATTTAACCTATGCAGAGGTTAATGACCATCTACCTGATACGGTAGTTAATCCAGAGCAAATTGAAGATATTATTAGCATGATTAATGATATGGGCATCAAGGTTTTCGAAAGTCCACCTGAAGATGCTGATCAATTGACCATGAATGATGATGAGGTCAAAGCAGAAGACGAGACAGCAGCGGAAGAAGCGGCGGCTGCCCTAGCAAGTGTTGAGAATGAATTTGGACGTACAACAGATCCTGTGCGTATGTATATGCGTGAAATGGGTACAGTTGAACTTTTAACGCGTGAGGGTGAAATTGAAATCGCGATTCGGATTGAAGAAGGTTTAAATGAAGCCTTACATTCCTTGGCACAATTTCCGTCTACAATTGCAGCAGCTTTAGAAAAGTTTGAGCGCGTTGAAGAAGAGCGCATGAAGCTGACCGATCTCATTACAGGCTTTACAATTGATCTCCATATGGAGACTCCTGCTGATGCAGGCGGTAGAAGTACTGAGGGTAGTAGTACTACTAAAAAGGCTAAGGATAATGATGCCAAAGCGGATGACACGGATGATGATGAGGAAGAAGAAGTTGTCGATTTAGGTCCAGATCCTGAACGAGCGCGACAAGCTTTCCAAAAACTAAACGACTTACATTCGATGGGTAAAGAGGCTTATACCCAAGGTCATGTTAATGCGTATAAGTTGTATCGTTCGCAGGTTGCGGATGCCTTTATGGAATTACGCTATCCCATCAATATGGTCTTTATCTTGACCAAACAGTTGAATGATACGGTCGATCGTATTCGTACCATTGAACGTACCATTATGAAAATGTGTATTCGTCGCGGAAGAATGCCACGTAAAGACTTTATTCAAAGCTTTCCTCAGAATGCCACTAACCTTGATTGGCTCACTAACTACTGTGAAGATCACCCTAAACTGGCTTCTAGATTACTAGTCTACATTAATGATATTAAAGGCTTACAAATCCAATTAAAACGCTTTACGGAAGATACCCGTTTAAGTATGGATGAAATCAAAGAAATTAACCGTAAGATGTCTGTAGGTGAAGCGAAAGCTCGCCGTGCTAAAAAGGAAATGATTGAAGCTAACCTGCGTTTGGTTATTTCCATTGCTAAAAAATATACCAACCGTGGCTTACAATTCCTCGACTTAATTCAGGAAGGCAATATTGGTTTAATGAAGGCCGTTGATAAATTTGAATACCGTCGGGGTTATAAGTTTTCAACTTATGCAACATGGTGGATTCGTCAAGCCATTACGCGCTCTATTGCCGATCAAGCCCGTACAATTCGTATTCCTGTGCATATGATTGAGACAATTAATAAACTCAATCGTATTTCTCGTCGTCTATTACAAGAAAAAGGAAGAGAAGGAACACCTGAAGAATTAGCAGAAGCAATGGAGATGCCTGAAGAGAAGGTTCGTAAGGTGCTTAAGATTGCTAAAGAACCGATTTCAATGGAAACCCCTATCGGTGATGATGCGGATTCGAGCTTAGGTGATTTTATTGAGGATGCCAATGCACTTTCGCCGATTGACTCTGCCACTTCATCAGGTTTATCTGAAACAACCCGTGATGTACTCGGCAGTTTAACTTCACGAGAATCTAAAGTATTGCGTATGCGTTTCGGTATTGATATGAATACTGATCACACTTTAGAAGAAGTAGGCAAACAATTTGATGTAACTCGGGAAAGAATTCGTCAAATTGAAGCAAAAGCTTTAAGAAAGTTGCGCCATCCGACGCGTTCAGATATGCTTCGCAGCTTCCTATTGGTATCTGATGAACCTGTAGGTAAAAGTACAAGCTCTTAATTTGTTTAATGAGCTAAATGTACTATAATTTTGAGAGCTATTATTACTCTCAAAATAAGGGCCTGTAGCTCAGCTGGTTAGAGCAATCGACTCATAATCGATTGGTCGTGGGTTCAAGTCCCTCCAGGCCCACCATATAAAATAAAGGCTTAGCGTGTTTTTCATGCTAAGCCTTTTTTCTTTTTAGGTTTTCCCTTTTTTATAGTCACCCTTGTAGTCACTTCATTTTAACGCTTCAATATGCAGTGTTATGCTTCGCAGATGCTTATCAGCAGGATTTTTCGCCAAAGGGCAGGGGATTCAGGCTTTCGCATTCGCTCTCTTCTTCATCCCCATGACTAGCGTTAAAAGAAAATTGCCCCGTAATTAATACAACGAAGGCGTTCCCGTTGGTCACTTAGCTTAGATGGGGGTCACAATGCTTCCCTACGGTGTCTAGTTTGCTTGAGCTTGTATAGAAATCATTATTCAGTATCTAATCGTTGCATGAGTTAAGTTGCCTGTATGAGTACAAACTAGCCAGCATTGACGGAATACATCCATTATGACCGGATGTATTTAGCTAAACCGCGCTTAAATTTTGGATTTTTTTAGATGACTTTAGAAGCTGTGTTTAAAGGGGTTGAAGCGATGGGATTTTGCGTAGTCGTTATTTCCTAGATTTAAATCCCCAAAATATCAAAATATGAACAATAAATAATCAATTAAGGGGTTTTTGGTGAATTTTGGACAGATTGATCCATCTAAAGGCATTTTAAACTTTTTTAGGAGTGTTTTTTACGAATTTTTCACCTGTTTGGAAGAGTTTTTTATCCTCAATTTCAGGTTTTTTAGCTAAAAAATTGCTTTTTTGGATCGGCTGAGATTGAGGATTTCTACAGTTATTTACAGAACTCCAAGGAAGAGCAAAAGCCAAAGCCGTCGCTTTATCAGAATCCGTATTATCGAGTGGGCTATTTTCTGTTGTTGCATCTTCTGGTTTGCGCTGAATTACCCACTGTTTTAGACGGGTTTCAACCACGATGCCTGTGGTCATAATACCTTTAATATGATCCACCCATTCACCGTATTGATTGGTTTCTATTTCGCCTGTTGCAGGATTATAACGATAACAACGATAGGGGCTGATAAGCTGATCTTTGCGTAAGGTATCTGTTCCACCCTGCGTTTCAAGATAGGCTTTCCAATCGCCTTTATCAGCGGCTTGTCGTGCCGCTTCAATGGTAGGATCAGCATGTTCTCCTTCTAAACGGCGTAATTCCCGCCATACCGTAATGGAACTGCCGCCAATTTGTTGAAATTGACGAATACCCCACACCGAAGCCCATGCTCTGACCCGTTGCGCGGATTCACTGATGGCTAAACCTGTTTCATCTTCACACGCTAATTCCATCCCAAAACCATCGACATTTTTACTAATGTATTTGGCGATATAGCCAATGGCTGAACCTTTGTTTTTATCAATGCTTTCAAAGTCAAAACGATTGTTAGCCGCGCCTTTTTCATCCCCCGATTCGCGCAAGGCATAATCTTTGAGAATGGCACGCACTTTTGCTACTTGCGCCGTAGGCATAAATAATAAGATATGCCAATGGGGACAAGCATCACCGTGCGGTTCAGTAATACGAAAGCCGTAAATATTCAACTGTTGGTATTTTAATTTAGCCCGAATCTTTGCCCATAAAGGCGAAAAATAATTTTGCTGCACTTGGCGCGGGGTGCAGTGATTGCTTTTGGAGGAATTGGCGTGATATTTAGACGGAGCAGTGAGGGTATAAAATTCAGCACAATGCTGGTGTGCATCCGCATATTGTTCAAAACCATGTAAACGATTCATTAATTCCGCCCGACGTACCGCAGGATTGGCAGGTGATCCTTTGAGAATATCCAACATTTCCACTTCCTCACCTGTATCGGATACTGCCAACATATTCCCCATTATTTCAAGAGAACGTTTTTGACGGGCTAACACTTTATTTAAGGTCGTGGTGCTGACATAAACCTGTTTATATGTTCTTACCAAAGCGAGTTGAATGGCAGTTTGTTCATATTGGCGGTCATATTTTTTAATTAATTGCGGCATCCACCATTGCTCATCCTTTAAACGTGCTGCCAGACTATGATCATTAGTGGCATTGGGCGGTGAGATGTCTTTTAGATTTAAATAGTGTAAGCCTGCTGCAATGCCACCTTGTTTTAGCGTTCTAGCACTCTCACGGACATAACGTCTCGCTTTACTTTTTAAATTTGTATTACTTTGGTCTAAAAAAGTTTTATCTTTAACATAGGTTTGAATATACAGAAAAAACTGGTTGGCACAATAACGGGATGTGGTCGAATAATGGTGATGATATTCATCCAATAAGGGACGATGAAACGTGTGCGGAACAGCACTTAAGGTTTCTGTAATATGGGCATAATCCTGAATATTGACAAAGGATTTAGCAGGCACATCGCTGATATTTTTAAAGTCATATAACTCTTGGCTCATGCTTGGATACCGCCTGCTTTTTGGGCTTCCATCCATGCATTAATAGTAATTTCAGACCAATAACTGGAACGACCTATTTTAATTGGAGCGGGAAAACGTCCTTGACTGATATAGAGATATAAGGTGCTTTTCGCAATGCCGACCCGATCTAACACCACTGCGATTTTTAAGAAACGATCATGCTGTGGCGGGGGATTATCCTGAGAATGGACAATATTTTTTGCATTAGGGGTGGAAATATAGCGAATATTTGACTGAATAGGCTGCGAATGTGCAGCCGATATTGTAGACTTACTCATTACTGAATGTCCTTTAATTAATGTTGGTGGTTGTTTAGTAATCAGAGAACAAAGGTTGCTGCCTTTGTTTTCTAATCAGCCTCTAGGAAAGTATTTTCTTAGAGGTTTTTTACTGTGTATTGATCTGTTTTCTTTCTTGTCTCTCCTTCGCTCTCTGCATTAATTCCAGCATTTCACCATTCATAGAACGATGATTGTCTTTAGCTCGATTTTCGAGCCAGTTTCGTAATACTTCTGGGACTCTAAAAGTTATAGCTTTCATATTAAAACCACTTTTCTGAATTCATAACAACTTCATACTACTTTTTCTAATCAGTAAAGTCAATACAGCATTAAAATAAAGTTTATAGTTTATAATAACGTCATTCTGTTATCATTTAAGTATGACTATCCATAAAACAGCTCTACGACTCCCCAAAGATTTACATCAACTTATCTTAAATGCTTCTAGCCACGCAGGAATAAGCATGAATGCAGAAATAGTTACTCGTCTAAAAAATAGTTTTGAACGACCTGTTCTAACTGAAAAAGACATTAGACAAATTGCACGAGAAGAGGCAAATAGAATTTTTAATGAAAAAACAAGATAAATTTTTTAGAACACAAATACGTATTCCTTCTGATATTTATGGAGAGATTAAAGACTCTGCAATCGATAGTGGAAGAAGCATTAATGCAGAAATAATAGAACTATTTCTAATTGGATTGGGAGAAAAGGAAGTTCCGATTACCGAGTCCAAATTACGCCAAGTGCTGAGTGAAGGTTTTATCGCATCGAAACATACATATTCAATCAATTTGCCTGAAAAAATTTGCAATTAGTTGAAGGGTTTTGCTAAAAAAATAACCGCCTTTTACATGAAGAGGTTTTATCAAGGTTAGAAAAAAGTTTATTATCTGATAACAATCAAGTGCTTACAAAGAGTGAAATGAAAGGAATTGCACAAAATATTGTGAATCAAGAACTACATAAACTCAATATACAACAGAGGTAATTAGAAAAATCTTGGAATATAAACGTATCACACTAAGAATCCCTCAAACCTTGCATAAAACTCTTCTCGATCTTTCATCTGAGAAAAATAAATCTATGAATGCTGAAATAATTAACCGCCTTAAAAAGAGCTTAATCATTGATAATGAATAGATTTTACTGGAAAGTATTCGTCAAGTTATTCGTGAATAATTGCTCAATAAGGAGGATAGGAATACTTGAGTTATAATCAAATAAGACCTTATGAAGAAAATGTCTCATATCGTATATTTGTGCTAATCTTTTGTGCTTTTCGAATTTAAATTAGGTTGTAATATATTATATGAGCATTTTGTTTTTAATATTTTTGGTGATAGGTGTAATTGTAGTATGGGTTACATCTGGATATTTATTATATGACTTAGGTGATGCTAATAAGGTTACTAATTTACTTGGAAATCTTGGAGATCGTGGAACATTTGGTGATATGTTTGGGGCAGTTAATTCTCTTTTTACAGGTTTAGCTTTTGCAGGGTTAATTTATACAATATTACTTCAAAAGGAAGAACTGTCTTTGCAAAGAGAAGAGTTAAAGCTGACTAGAGGTGAACTACAAGGGCAAAAAGAAACAATGCAAGCCCATAATAAACAAATAGCATTGCAAAATTTTGAAGGTACATTTTTTCAAATGCTACGATTACATAATGATCTTTTAAATTCTATTGACATAATGACTGGAGGTCAGACTAGGCATGGCGGAAGTGGGAGTGCGTTAAAAGTACACTCTGGAAGAGATTGTTTCTCTATTATATGGGCAAAGTATGAATCTTTATTTCAAAAAAATATTCAGGATGAAAATTATGAAAGGAAGATGTATATTAATGGTAAATTTAAAAACCTTTGGACTGAGTATGAGAATGAAATTGGTCATTACTTTAGGTCGTTGTATCATATAGTCAAGTTTATTGATAATTCCAAGATTGAAAATAAAAAACATTATACTAATATAGTTCGTGCTCAACTATCGGGTCAGGAATTAATAATTATTTTTTATAATTGCATATACTTTTCAAATTTAAAATTCAAGCCATTAATTGAAAAATATTCTCTATTGAAACATTTGCCATCTAAAAAATATTTAGATCGAGATAAAGAAATGATCGACTTAAAAGCATACAATATATGCTGATAATAGACTTAAGGTAAATTTAGATTTTACCACCACTCTCTAAAGCATCATCATTAGGGTGTGGTGATACGACTTCCCCTGTACTTTCATCAAAGCATCCACTCTCTTTAGTGCCACTAATCGCATTAATAAATAAGGTTTTCATATCTGAATAATCCTTAAAAATAGTCATCCAAATACTGAAAAAACCGCTAGTTAACATGAGTTTAACGATATATTTTTTTATTACTTTATTCTCTAAATTATTAATATAGTCATCTAAGCTAGTCTCAGCAATGCCCCAAATTTCAATTCGTTGTGTCATTCTATCTTGTGCAATTGATTTCCCACTTTTGGAATGCATTTCGCTAACACATTTATTGAGTCCAACTAAAGATAGCGTATTATTAGCTCTAAATTTATTATTTTCAGATAGCGTGTTTAAAGGTTCAATATTGCCATCAGCTGTATAAGTAAATGCATAAAAAGTATTATCTCTATCAGGTAAGAACAAGTTATTGAACCGTACTTCTTTATGCCCTTTTGTTGAATTGCAATTAACACAGGCTAGTAAAAAATTATGCCAATTACCTTCTAATTCAGGTTTTCCATATTTACCTTTTTTAGGCTGAATATGTTCCACAGCTAAATTAGTCTCAATTTTACGTTCACAATAACTACAATAAGATGCAATATGTCGTTCTTCACTACACCCAGAAGATATTCGATCAATTAAATCTGTTTTAGCATCTTGATAATTTTTATAATCCTCTTCACCTATAGGAGAGTTTCCTCGGCTAATGGGTCTCAAGTTCTTCTCCCATTTCTGCAACATACTTCATTTCTAAAAATGCTTGATAAGCGGGATTATTTGCAAAAGGTGCAATTAACATAGATAGCTGTTTTTTATATTCTTTCTGCTTGTCTTGAGGTGATAGTTTAGATTCATCAAGTAACTCTAAGAAACTTTTAGCGGCATCTTTCATATCCTCATAACGAATACTGACTTCTGGAGATTGAACACCCATATTTTTAACAATTTCTTCTATTCCTATATGTCCATAATCTGATAAAGGCTCTCCATCGAGCATAATTAATTCATCAGAACTTCTTAAGGATTGAATTAAGAAGGGGGAATGTGTTGTACATATAAATTGAATATTAGGAAAAACATTACGTAAATCTTCTATAATCCGACGCTGCCATTTTGGATGTAGATGTAAATCAAGTTCATCTATTAATACAATACCTTTAGTTACACTAATTGCATCACCTGATAAATGGGGGTTTAATATTGCAGTACGCCTTGCAATATCACAAAACAATCCTAGAATCGTTCTTTGCCCATCACTTAAATGTTCAAATGGAATTTTTATATCATTCTCAAATTTAACGATAACTCGACCTTCACCTATATCGAATTTAATATCTATACAGTTTTCTAAGGCAATCGTCGCTGCTTTTTTAATCACTTTCAATACCGCAGTTTCTTTTCCTTTCTGTAAAGATATTAATTCATGTTTTAATAACCATTCAGCTATTGCTTGATGATCTGAAGCAGTATGAAAGCAATCGACATAAGGGTCAAAACGTGAATATTGAGTTTTTGCAGCTGATGTAATATTCGGTTTTTTCTTTGGAATCCATAAGCGATCACATTCATATATAGCAATAATAGGTAAATTAAACTTATTTCCATTTTCAACAAAGGTAAGTATATCATTTCCTAACGTATCTAAATTATAAAAGCTAGAACTGCCATACTTAATATCACCATCTTGCAAAGTTTCAGCATTTCCTTCTTCTCTAAAACGTCTCCATATTGCAGTGGAGTTAACTGTATTATTATACCTATTAATAACAACCTCATTACCATATGCTTTTATTGAGGTTTTTTTACTTTTATCAAATCGATTATCAATTTGAATTTCTCGTATTTCTTCATCTAAAATAGGTCTTAAATTTTCTTGGCTTTTTATATATGCATTTGCCCACCCCCCTAACGCTACTGAAACTGCCCGTAATAAAGAGGTTTTACCACTACCATTAATACCCACTAATAAATTAAATTCTGAATTAAAATTGAATGTAGCATCCTTGAAGAGTTTGAAGTTCTCTATTTCTATTTTATTTATTTTCATGTTGTATATGCTGTATTCGTATAATTTATGTGTGTGTTACTACTGCTAATGCTTCATTAATAATATCGTCATTAACACCTTGTTTCTTTAAACTAGCAATTAAAACTGTAATATTATTGTTATCTAATTTTTCAAGGTCTTTACGCAATCCTTGTCCTACATAGGCTTTAAGGAGTGTTTGATAACCTGAAAACCCTAATATGGGTGCAATGCGTTTTAGATCCTCAACTACATCAATAGGCATTCTTAGCGTAATACTGGTCATGGGTCTATTTTTATCTAATCGTTTTTTTAGTTGTTCAATTTTCATAATTATCTTGCTCTTTTTTAGTGGCTTTACGGGCTGAAATAATACGAATTTCATCCTCTTCGATTTGGATATGGACAACATACAAAATTTTCCAGTGAGTATCCATGCCAATAACAGCATCCCGTATTTCATTATTTCTGCTGGCATCCATTATCTTAAGAAAAGGATCAAAAAAGACATCAGCCGCTTGTTCAAAGCTAATACCATGATGTTTGACCCTATTTTTCTCGGCCTTATCTTCATTCCAGATAAAACAAATGCTGTTATGGGTATATTCAATTTCCATATTTATAACTCTATGTATTGACTTTGTAAATACAATAATACCTGATTAGCCTTAATTTTCTATATTCGGTGCAAGTATTTTATTTTTCTTCGATATAATATTGCCCAGATACTGATTCCAAACTTGGGCGACTTGTCTTTTTTCTGCAAGATAATCATAGCGATCATAGTGTCTACCACTGACATCGTTTATGACATGATTTTGGTAACGATCCCGATCAAATTTACTCACACCTGCTTTACCCACTAGGGTTTTCCATGTTCTGCGTAAGCTGCGTGGGGTAAATTTTTTAAAACCTGTTTGTGTACAGTAGCGTTGACACGCTTGAGGAATACTATCTGCTCGAATGAACTTGCCTGTTTTTGCAGAGATAAATAGAAAACCGTCTTTATCTGCTTGCAGTTCATTAATTAGATGGATGGCAATTGTAGGCAATGGAACAACATGCGGTCTTTTGGACTTTGTGTGTGCCAACTCCCATAGTTGGGTATTCCAATCAATCGCATTGATATTGAGGTAAAGGACTTCTTCTACCCTTTGTCCTGTAACCAACAATAGTTTTAATAAACAGATAATTTGTGGGCTCATGCGGGTTTGCGCTAGTCCATACCAAAGCGTATGGATTTCCTGTTCAGATAAAAAACGTTCACCGACTCTTTCTTTAACCTCGGATTTTGGTACATCTCTCACGGGATTGTGTTTGAGTCCAAATTGCAGGGTGCTTTTATTTTGGCTGCGTCCTAAGTCAAATGCCATACCTTTTGTAAACGCGGTGAGTAGATAAGAACGCAGTCGATTAGCGAGAATATTTGCACCGCGTTGTTCCATAAGAGCAAGCGTCGCATTTAAATCACGAGTACTCACTTCTTTAGCTTTGGTAGAAGGATGAATCACTTTATAAGCATTGGCATTGATGACTTGCTGAACATTTTCTGCAGATCTTTTCTTATTTTGCTTGAGCCAATCAATATAAACATTTAAGAGTTGTTGGTAACTGCCTTGCTGTTGTTGTCTTTTTTTTCGTTCTTCTGCTTGATGATAGGCTTTTTCTGCTGCGCTTATTTCATTCTTGTGGATAATTTGTGGATCATAACCCGCATTTCTAACCTTATGCCATTTTTGCCACAGTAAACCCGCTTCTTTTAAGGTGACTCCTCCTATGCTGTTATTGCTTTTATCTACAAATATGCCCAACTTAATGAAACGTTGTTTTCCGTTGATTTTATAAGCATAGAAAAAGGTTTTTGCCCCTTTTGCTGAGACTTGTATGCCAAAACCTACCCGTGAAGCTTTCTCATATTGTCGGTAAGGAGACTGTTTGGGTTTAAGTGAATTTAGATAGTGAATGGTAAACATGATCGACCCTAAGTGATTATTAAACATCAAATTATAATGTTTTACAGTCACCCTCGTAGTCACTTAATATCGTGGTTTTGAGTAGAACACAATGGATTCCGTTGGACAAACTATTTACCTTAATTTAAATAAGGTATTTAAAAATCAACCATTTAGACAGTAATTGTTTATCCATACTTGTCCAAGAAAGACCAAACGCAATCGACTCATAATCGATTGGTCGTGGGTTCAAGTCCCTCCAGACCCACCATATTCAAACCCGTTAATTTGAAACCATTAACGGACGCAAAGCCCGCTGTAATGCGGGTTTCGTGTTTCTGGAATTACCTATTTTCTAGAAAAAATAGTATAGATTGACTCAAGTAGCAGAAATTAACATACTACCCAGACTCAAAGTGAAAAAGCTTACTATGTCTAAATTATATTCCATAAAAGGCGGTGTTCATCCTGAATTTCATAAGCAGATGTCTACTCAAAGAGCAGTTAAAACGCCAGCCCTACCTGAACAATTAGTCATTCCTATTCGACAAACTTCGGTAGAGGTGAGCGATTTTGACTATCTAGCTCAGGTGGGTGACTATGTTTATAAAGGTCAATTGCTCATTTCTTGTGAGATGAGTGCCTTACATGCGCCTACATCAGGCACTATTACTGCAATCGAAACCCGTGCAGTAGCACATCCTTCAGGTTTAGAAAGTCTTTGTATTATTTTAGCGGTTGATGGCAAGGATGAATGGACTCAAGATTTATACTCCCCTTATACTGATTTAAACCAACTCGATATTACAGCTTTATTAAAACGGGTAGCTGAAGCGGGGATTGTGGGTTTAGGTGGTGCTGCATTTCCGAGTAAACTTAAATTAGCTGCGGTGGTTAAAACGGGGCTTAAGCACTTTATTATTAATGCAGCAGAGTGTGAGCCTTATATCACCAGTGATGATATGTTACTGCGTGAATATGCTGATGAGGTGATTGCAGGCGTTGCTTTATTACAGCAAGTTTTACAGGCACAGCGTTGTATTATTGGTATTGAAGGTAATAAACCTGAAGCAATTTTAGCCTTACAAAAAGCTTTAGCCCATACTGGTAATCATGCATCAAATCCAGTGATTAGTGAGGAAGTTAAAACCCGTATTGAAATTACGGTGATTCCTACCATTTATCCCAGCGGTGATGAAAAACAATTAATTAGAATACTAACAGGCATCAAAATAGCCCCAAATCACTATGCAGTGGATCAAGGAATTTTGGTACAAAATATTGCGACGGTACACAGTATTTATCATGCTGTTGTTAAGGGTCGTCCATTAATTGCGCGCAATGTTACCGTGACAGGCAATGGTGTGGTTAAACCACAAAATTTTTACGCTTTGATTGGTACGCCATTTAGTCATTTGATTGCAGCCGCAGGGGGGTATAGAAAATTTGCCCAACGCTTATTGATGGGAGGCCCAATGATGGGATTTCAATTGAAATCTGATCAAGTTCCTGTCGTTAAGGCCACCAATTGTATTCTAGTAAGTTCAGAAGATCAGCTTGCCTATTCTGATGATTTAGCCATGCCTTGTATTCGTTGTGGGAAATGTGCAGAAGCTTGCCCTGTCGATTTGCTGCCGCAACAATTATATTGGTATACCCGTTCTGAAAATCACTCCCGCGCAGAGCAACATCACTTATTTAATTGTATAGAATGTGGCTGTTGCAGCTATGTGTGTCCAAGTCGAATTCCATTGGTGCAATATTATCGTCATGCTAAAGCACAGATTCGTGAACAAAAAACGCTAAAAGATAATGCTGAATTAGCCCGACAACGGTTTGAATTTCGTGAATTCCGTCAGCAACGTGAAAAAGAAGAACGCGCTGCGATGCGTGCTGCACATAAGCGTAAAGTACAGCAAAAGATGTCTAATAATGGCGATAAAAAGGCAGCTATTTTAGCGGCAATGGCACGCGCAAAAGCTAAAAAAGCAGCATTGGCAAAAGCTAAACAATCAACTGATCAAAACTCAACAGAACAAAAATAAGTCTTATGGAATTTAAAACCGTTACGACCCAGACACAATCTCATATTGATAATCAAGCGGTTGCCAGTATGATGCGGCAGGTTATCTATGCCTTAATCCCTGCCGTTGCTGCCCTCTTTTACTTCTTTGGCTGGGGCATTATTACCAATATTGTTTTGGCGGTCAGTTTTGCCTTATTGTCAGAAGCAATTACGTTAAAACTGCGTCATCGTCCTATTCGGGCTTTTTTATCAGATTATAGTGCAGCGGTTACGGGACTTTTACTGGCTTTAGCCATGCCGACTGCTTCGCCTTGGTGGTTGTTATTCATTGCAGTATTTTTTGCCATTGTGATTGCGAAACAGTTATATGGTGGTTTGGGTTATAACCCTTTTAACCCCGCCATGATTGGCTATGCTGTGGTACTAATCTCTTTTCCTGTTGAAATGACCCGTTGGTTATCGCCTCAAGATGCAAGCAGTGCATTAATGAATTTTGGTGATACGTTACAACGCGTGTTGAGCTATTCCAATACAGTCTGGGATGGTATGACAATGGCAACTCCTTTGGATCATGTTAAAACCAATTTAATCCGTGATATTAGTGTTAATGACACGATGGCAACAGGGACTCAATTTGGTCTATTCGCAGGTAAAGCATGGGAATGGATTAGTCTTATGTATTTATTCGGTGGTCTCTGGCTCATTTATAAAAAAGTCATTACATGGCATATTCCTATGGCATTGTTACTGGGTTTGGCTGTTATTTCTACAGGATTTTGGTTAATCGATGCTAATCAATATTCTCCCCCTCTATTCCACTTATTCAGTGGAGCAACGATGCTCGGAGCATTCTTTATTGCGACCGATCCGATTTCATCTAGCACAACCCCTCATGGAAAATTGATTTATGCCGCAGGCATTGCCTTTCTGGTTTATATCATTCGTGTTTGGGGAGGCTATCCTGATGGCATGGCATTTGCAGTGATTATTATGAATATGGGTGTACCGCTCATTGATTACTATACAAAAACGAAAATTTTCGGTGAATAGGATAATAGAGATATGATCAATAAAAAGTTATTCAGCAAAAACGTATTTAATATCGGAAAATCAACCGTACTCTTAGCTATTTTTGCTTTGGCAGGTGTTTTGCTCTTATCCATTATTTATGCACAAACCGAACAACGTATTAAAAACAATCAACGCCAAGCGTTAATGAAGCAATTATCAGAAGTTTTGCCAGTGGGTCGTTATGACAATGTATTGGACCAAACGGTTATACAATTGCCTCAGCAAGCATTTAAAGATTATCCCCCTGTCATTGTGTATCTTGCCACATCAGCGGCTAAACCCGTTGCTGCTATTTTTATGATCACCACTCAACAAGGCTACAATGGCGCAATCAAATTGCTCATTGCTGTTAATAAAGATCAAAGTATTGAGGCCGTACGGGTTGTTAGTCATCGAGAAACGCCTGGGCTTGGAGATAAAATTGATCTTACTAAAAATGACTGGATTCTAGGTTTTAATCAAAAATCCTTATTCAATCCGACCCTAGATGGCTGGGCAGTTAAAAAAGATCAAGGTGAGTTTGATCAGTTTACAGGGGCAACGATTACACCCCGTGCAATCGTAAAAACGGTTAGACAAGTTTTGCAATGGTCACAACAGCATTTTGATGAATTATTTATAGATAAATATAAACAAGTGGTTGATGTAAATAATCACTAAATAAACGATTAAAAACTATAGGCAATCAGAGTTTAGAAGAATGTTATTAGAATCCAATTTATGCTGTCCAGAATGTGGTTTTTGTTATCAAGAAACGATGCTAGAAAACCTAGTTCAGACTTTTTACCGTTGCCCTGAATGTAGAGTACAAATTAAAGCAAAAGAGGGTGAGTGTTGTGTATTTTGCAGCTATGCTGATACACCCTGCCCTAATGCTCAACTGATTGGATCAGCTTGTTGTGGACGCGATTAGTTAAGGGTTAAATAAGTTATTATAGAGAATCTCTGTAGAGGTTAATAAAACATAAAGACTATAATTGCTTGTTTGAAGGTAAAAAATGCCCAACCACAAAAAACTAGATGCTGAAATTCTAGAAACCAATAAAAACATCACTCACAGTGTTATTTGGCTACATGGCTTAGGTGCAGATGGATATGATTTTGTACCATTAGTTTCTGAATTACAACTGCCTGATACTCTCGGCATACGCTTTATCTTCCCCCATGCTCCTGTCCGACCCATCACGATTAACAATGGTATGGAAATGCGTGCTTGGTATGATATGCATTCAATGGATTTGGAAAGATCGGCAACAAAGGCGGATATTTTAGCATCGGTTGCAGATATTCAAATGTTTATTGATGCTGAAATTCAAGCGGGTATTGCGCCTCAGAATATTTTATTAGTAGGATTTTCTCAAGGTGGGGTGATTGCTTGGCACACAGCTTTACAATTTTCAAAACGCTTAGCAGGGGTGATGCTACTTTCAACCTATCTACCCTTTCTAGATGAATCACTGATTGAAATGAAAACAGCACAAAAAGGCTTAGCTGTCTTTTCCGCTCATGGTCGCCAAGACCCTATATTGCCCTTTGAAGCTGCTCAGCATTATGTTCATCAACTGGAGAAAAAAGGTTTTTCTCTACAATCATTCGCTTATGATATGCAACATTCTGTTTGTACAAAAGAAATTACAGACATCAGAATATGGTTATTACAACAGTTTAATAAAAAATAGATGCTAGACGGTAACGTCTAAAGTTTTTATTCAAACTAAAAAATTGTGGATATTTATAAGGTAGGGTTTTTGCAATACTTTTAATATCCGCTAAAATAAGCCTCTACATTTTCAAGATGATGATTGTTTAGATGAGTGATGCTGCCGTAACACCCCCTAGCTTAAATATATCGATTGCACAAATTAATGTGTGTGTGGGCGATTTATCCGCAAATACTAAGCAAATCATTGATTCGATCCAAGTTGCCCGTGATCAATACAAGGCGGATGTACTGGTTTTTCCTGAATTGGTTATTAGTGGTTATCCACCTGAAGATTTATTATTACGTCCCCATTTTTTAGAACAAATAGCGGATAAATTGCAAGAAATTGCCCAATCTGCGCGGGGTATTACCGTTATTTTAGGCACAGCAACACAAAAGAATAGTGGTCTATACAATCAAGCGGTTGTCCTTGCAGATGGCAAAGTCATTGCTGAATACAATAAACAACAATTACCTAATTATCGTGTCTTTGATGAAAAACGCTATTTTCAAGCAGGATCAGAAAGCTGTGTTATTGAAATTGCAGGGGTAAAATGTGGCTTATTGGTCTGTGAGGATATTTGGTATAAAGACACTGTTACAGCGACCATTCAAGCTGGAGCAGAACTACTCTGTGTCATTAATGCCTCTCCTTTTCATTTATATAAATCACAGCAGCGTCAACAACTGCTAGAACAGTATAGCCAACAATTTTCGTGTCCGATTATCTATAGCAATTTAGTTGGGGGGCAAGATGAGCTAATCTTTGATGGTGAGTCACTAATTTATGATCAAGCAGGTCAATGTATATTATATGCGCCTCGCTTCGAGGCAGGTATCTACTCTGCCAAGCTAACATTACCGCCTCAGCCAATATCAGCCAATATCATTACAGAGAAAGTTAAGCAAGATCATTCTAAACAGTTATTACAAGCTAGAAATTACTTTACTGACGATGATGAATACGCTGAAGATGCAATTATCTATCAAGCCCTTGTCCTCGCCTTACGGGATTATGTACATAAAAATGGTTTTTCAGGTGCGTTATTAGGCTTATCAGGAGGGATTGATTCCGCATTAACACTGGCGATTGCGGTCGATGCACTAGGAGCTGAAAATGTTGAAGCGGTTATGATGCCATTTCGTTATACCGCCGAAATAAGTGTTTATGATGCTCAACAGCAAGCAGAAACAATGGGGGTTAATTATCGAGAGATTTCAATTGAGCCGATATTTAAGACCTTTATGGATGCGTTATCTGAGGATTTTGCAGGCTTACAAACAGATACAACCGAAGAAAATATTCAAGCCCGGAGTCGGGGTGTACTGCTCATGGCGATTTCTAATAAGCTCGGAAAAATGTTATTAGCAACAGGGAATAAAAGTGAAATGTCGGTGGGTTATGCGACTTTATATGGTGATATGGCAGGGGGCTTTGCACCCTTAAAAGATGTGTTTAAAATGCGGGTTTATTCCTTATCGCGTTATCGTAATAGTTTAGGTAAAGAGGTTATTCCTCTTCGGGTGATTGAACGAGAACCTTCTGCTGAGCTTGCACCTGACCAAAAAGATGCAGATTCTTTACCTCCGTATGGTATTTTAGACGATATTTTACAACGCTTTATTGAACAATTTCAGTCAATTGAGGATATTGTTGCCGTAGGGCATCAACGAGAAACGGTGAAACGCGTGACACAAATGGTTTTATTAAATGAACATAAACGTCATCAATCCGCACCCGGTGCAAGAATCAGTCAACGTGCCTTTGGCAAAGATCGTCGTTATCCAATTACTTCTGCTTATCGTAAGCATCTGTAATGCAAACACGACAAAGCTACCTAGTTTATAGTGAAGATAGAGATAAAACAGAACAATGGTTAATCGCTTGGCTGCAATCCTTATGTGAAGATTATATTAATAAAACCCAATTAACCCAGCCCCTCAAAGATTATCCACAAGCACGGTTTGAACAATATGTGGATCAAGAACAGCAAATTCCTTATTGTTGGGTATCATCTACAGCGCATAAATATCCTCAAGACTTAGCGATTAGCTATTTAAGTCATCAAAAAGTACAAGCCGTATTAGGACGCGAATTTAAATTTATTATCTACGATGCCATTGATGATTTTTATCCTGATGCTTTTGGTGCAGTCGCAGGGACATTATGTTCAAGCGGAGTCTTAATTTTATTACTCTCTGCTCGTAGTCTATCTAATTTAGAAACGGCTAAACCTTCCTCACAACGACTCTTAAGACTCATCCAAAACACTCCTTCGATTCAACTCTTGAATCAATACAAACCTCCTCCTAAGATTTCGATTAATCAATATCTCGCGAATACTTCTCTACTTGGAACAGTAACAAAACCTATTTATCGACATACGAATGATCAAGAAAAAACTGTTACCGCCATTACCAAAGTACTTAAAGGGCATCGTCGTCGCCCATTAGTAATTAGTGCTGATCGAGGAAGAGGCAAATCAGCCGCATTAGGGATGACGGTTAAGCGATTAGTTGCCAATAAATTATTAGCTAATAATGCAGTTATTTATATTACTGCTCCGAATCGAAGCGCGGTCGATAGTGTATTCAAACATGCCGAAAATATAAAACAGCTAAAATTTATTGCCCCTGATGAACTATTGAAAAAAAAGCCTGAATTAGCGTTATTATTGATTGATGAAGCCGCCGCGATTCCGAGTCCTTTATTAATACAACTGCTATTGCACTATAGCCGCATCGTGTTCTCGACGACATTACATGGTTATGAAGGCACAGGACGCGGCTTTGAAATTCGCTTTCAAAAAGTATTAGACCAACACACCCCAGAATGGAATGCAATTCATTTAGATACCCCTATTCGTTGGAAACAAGGCGATTTACTCGAAAAATTTGTTTATCAGCTTTTATTGCTGAATGTACAACAAGTCCCAATACCTACTATTTTACTTGAAACCGATTTAGAGATAGAAAATCTAAGCATACGACAAATTCAGCAAGATAGTCTTGTTTACCATGAAGGCAAGTTACAACAGATTTTTGGGTTATTAGTCAGCGCACATTATCAAACTAAACCTGCTGATTTATATTATTTGCTGGATCATCCCAATGTGTCTATTTTTGTGATTGAATATCAGCAAAGGGTGATTGCGACTGCACTCACCGCCTATGAGGGTGGTTTTGATAACACGCTTGCTGAACAAGTTTATGCAGGTCAACGCCGATTAAAAGGACATTTAATTCCCCAGTCGCTTGCTTTTCATGCGGGACTAAAAGACGCTCTTCATTTACATTCAGAACGTATTATTCGTATTGCCGTCCACAGTGAATATCAACGCGAAGGTTTAGCAACCCGCTTAATTCAATTTATTCAAAAAACCCAGCAACATCCTGTCGATACACTATCTCAAAATGCGAATCAACGAGACTATCTCAGTGTGAGTTTTGCAGCCAGTGCAAATATGATTCAATTTTGGCAAAAACAAGGCTTTACTACGGTACGCTTAGGTTTACGTCGAGATGCGAGCAGTGGTACACATTCACTAATGGCACTATTGGCTTTATCTAAAGAGGGCGAGCGTTTATTACAATCCGCACAACAACAGTTTCAAATCACTTTGCCACATCTACTCTCAGAACCGCTTTCACAGCTTGAACCCCATATTATTGTGCCTTTATTGCAAGGTAATATTAGTACAATTCAAGCATCTGATGAAACCTATGCTGAAACAATTTATTTAGAAACATGGCAATGGCAAGAGTTGGATGCCTTTATCAATACCTATCGTGAGTATGAAAGCTGTATTGCCAGTCTGTGGGAATGGTTGATTCAAAGTATCAATCTAGCTGAATTTTCAAGTTTAGCGGTTGAACAACAAAATTTATTAATTGCTAAAATTTTACAAAAACAAGCGTGGACACAGATTGTAAAACAGTATCAATTTTCAGGTAAAAAATCCGCGATACAGGCACTAAAACAGAGTGTTAAACAATTGATGCAAGAGCAGCCAAACTATAAATGAGCTTAGGAAATGAAAAAGTCATTTATAAAACCTAAAATTCAAATAAAATCAGTGTGATCAATATCTATGTTACCTCGTCTAAAAAAATTAATGCAAAACGGGTTTTTATCCCCGATTGCCTATCACTTTGCGCGTTATATTAATAAAAAACACAGTAATGATGCTGTTACGCTGGCAGCCGCATTAGTGAGTTGGCAACATCAGCAGGGGCATGTTTGTATTGATTTACAGAATTATTCAGCTCGTTTATTATTTACAAGTGAAGATTTTACAGGTATTCAAACGCCTGTTTTTACAGAATGGCTGGATGCACTAAAACAGCATCCTTGGGTTTCTAATCAATTTCCTGCCCCTTTAATTATTGAAAAGCAGCGTCTTTATTTAGGCAAGTACTGGCAATTTGAAACACAGCTTGCCCATACCATTCAGCAACGTTTATTGATAGCCAATACAGCACTCAATATCACGGTATTGAAACAGGGTTTACAGCGTTTATTTCCGAGTCAAACATCAAAACACTTTTCAGAAATTGATTGGCAAGCCGTTGCCGCAGTGACTGCATTATTAAATCATTTTGTGGTGATTTCAGGTGGACCGGGAACAGGCAAGACTTCGACGGTTATTCGTATTTTAAGTTTATTACTTGCCCAAGATGCAGCGATAAAAATAGAAATGGTTGCCCCTACGGGTAAGGCGGCTGCGCGTTTAGCAGAGTCAATTCGGATTGGAAAACAAGAGTCAAAGCTTTATCAATTAAATGCAGCTGAGAAAACGCTGATTCCAGAATCGGCAAAAACAATTCACCGTCTATTGGGTTATTCACCACAAGGGTTTCGTTATCACCGTCATCACCAGCGTCCACTGGATGTATTAATTATTGATGAAGCCTCTATGGTTGATTTACCGTTAATGAGTCGATTATTAGAAGCCATTCCAAGCCATGCTCGTATTATTTTATTGGGTGATAAAGACCAATTGGCTTCGGTGGAAGCAGGGAGTGTATTGAGTGATATAACAGGACAGCAGAAAGCGCATTATTATCAAGCTGATTTTATTGATCAATTACAACAGATAGGGATTGTTGAAACAGGCGTGATTCCCATTAGCCCGATTGCATTGCCTAAGGTCGCATCGGGTATTGCTTTATTGCGTAAAAGCTATCGTTTTGATGATCAAAGTGGCATTGGTCAAGCTGCGAAAATGATTAATTTAAAACAAGGAAAAGCCGCCTTTCAACAAGTTTTTCAAAGTGATCAATACCGTGATGTGCGTTGGTTAAATCATCAAAATGAAACATTACACCTTGATAGTTTAGATTGGGCGGTTGAACAGTACAGTCACTACCTAAACTGCGCTAAGGTAGAGGATGCACTACCAGTATTTGAACAATTTCGTATTTTAACCGCATTACGCGCTGGAGAATTTGGAGTTGAGAATATTAATCAACAAATGATTCAATTGTTATATCAACGCGGATTAATTCAGTCTTATGATGAATTTCAGGGTAAACCAATTATGATTACTCGCAATGATTATGAATTGGATTTATTTAATGGTGATATTGGTTTAGTCTGGAAAGAACCAGAATCACAGCGTCTTTATGCTTATTTTCCAAGTTTAACAGGCACACTACGAAAATTACCGATTCGACAACTACCTGAACATGAAACCGCTTTTGCACTGACGATTCATAAAAGTCAGGGATCTGAATTTAAGAATTTATTATTAATTTTACCCTTGGAAAACCATCGAGTCTTGAGTAAAGAGCTTATTTATACAGGGGTCACCCGTGCAAAACAGCAGTTAATGCTCGCAGGTGATGAGCATAGTTTTATACAAGCCTGTAATAAAACCATCAAACGACAAAGTGGCTTGGCTGAAAAACTGGGCTGGTAATCAATGTACTTAATAATGTGTTTTATCCATTTTTTTATCGCGCGAATCCTTCAATAAAAGATGAGCATTTTTTGACTTTTGGAGGTTCTTCAATCATGGATAAATGCCTTATTCACTTTTTGAAGGATAATCCATTGTCTCAAAATCTTGAGTAGTGTCTGTATTGTTCAATAAATAATGTTCACTAACTGCACTAGGCGCTTAATTTTGAAACTGTGCTTCAATCTGTTTTTCATGTAAACGGCTGTTTTCTAATTGTATTTTTTCAGATTGTTGTTTTAACGCTGTTATGGCTTGTTCAGAGTATTGGGATTTTGTTTATCAGGGTTACGTTCACCCCATGAGGCGAAATCGTAATTAAGCGATAAATAATTGTTATATTTACCGCCTTTACGCCATTTAATAATATTACGTTTAGATAAATAATGCAGTGCATTGCCGATATGATCGTGGCGAATTTTAGTGAGTTGTTCTAAACGGGTCGTGGTGGCATTATCTTCAAGTTTGCCGAAACCGACGATTTGACGCAAAATAGTATTGAGAACACGTAAACAGCGTGCAGATAGTTGACAGGTAGAAATATGATCTAAACAGCGATCGTAGATAATTTTGGAGTGTTCGTGGTCGAAGAGGAAGCGATTATCTTTGATAAAGCCGAGTTTGATACCCAAGGCAAGCGGGATTGTCGCTGCATTTTTTGCAGACGGACAAGCAGGTGCGTATGATGTCGCAGACATAAATCAATCCTTTATTGTTACTGTGTGCCATCACTTGGGGCATTAAGCTCCCTGACTGATGGCAGAAGATGCCCCAAGTCAGGGCTAACAACGGCAGTGAGTGACATGGATTGGGTTTTTGGGAAACCCAAGTGATGGCAGAAGACTCAAGTACCTCCCGCAAAGTCACATGAAAATATGATTGCCATCTATAAAATTCAGCGTCTAGCCATTTTTATGAAATAATCAAGGATATGAATCAAATCAAATTATTAACATTAATTATTTTCACTCTACTATTGACACCCTGTATTGCGGAGGAAAAGAAAAGTAGCACTGATCCTACAATCTGGGAAAAAACTGAAAAGGGTGTCACTTTTTCACTAAAACAGTTATATCCTGATCAAGTTAAGGCTTTTTATATTGGTCGAGGTTTTACAAAAGATCAAATAAAATCCTATGCAGAAACGTGTGTTTACACAGCCGTTTTGCGTAATGATAAAGCATCAGGACGAATTCATTTTCTTCGTAAGAATTGGACAGTGAAAAATAAAGACAAGGAACAAAATATTCAAGAGAATTCTGAATGGTTAAACCTGTTTAA
Source organism: Thiotrichaceae bacterium (assembly GCA_015486375.1). GTDB lineage: Bacteria > Pseudomonadota > Gammaproteobacteria > Thiotrichales > Thiotrichaceae > S015-18. Next base: position 2,048 of record WFRR01000099.1, on the reverse strand, counting down.
AAAGAAAAAAGTTTCACCTCCCGCTTTAATTGCTTTTCGTCTTTCTCAACTTCCTGAAGAACAAGAATATGATCCTAACGGGGATTGGAATCAAGGAATGCTATCGATTAATACGCCAATCGGAACGACATTTGATATAACCATTGACTGGGATATTAAGGGCAATCCTTATGAGCTAAAATTAAAGGAGGTTCGTTGTGCTAAACAAGCAACAGATTAAGTTATACCTTGGTAGTATTGTACTATTATTCGCAATATTTACGTTTCATGTCGAAGCGTCAGATCAACCGCCTCTCACACACAGCCTTACCACAATAGCCCCTCCAATAGTCGCAGCCTCCTTAAGATTGGAAAATATGGATGAGGAGCTAATCGATATTAAATCACTGAAAGGTAAAACCATTGTTATTAATTTTTGGGCAACATGGTGTCCACCTTGTCGTCGAGAAATGACATCATTAGAAAAATTACACCTAGAAACAAAAGATAACAATGTGGTTGTTTTAGCGGTAAATATTGGGGAAGATATTGAAACGGTATTTTCATTTATCAATTCCATTGAGCCTTCCCCTACGTTTCCTATCCTATTTGATAAAGATTCTCTTGCAATGGAGCAATGGAAAGTCATTGGTTTGCCAACGACCTATATTGTTAACCCTAAGGGAAAGATTGTTTATAAAGCAATAGGTGGACGTGAGTTTGATCATCCTGATATTTTAAAAAGAGTTAGTCATTTAAATGGGCTAAATAAAGATGAAAACAAAAAATAAGCATTGGGATTCAATATTTTCAAACTCTGAAGATTCATCGCTTGGTTGGTATGAAAAAGATCTAACAGAAACATTGACTTTGTTAGGTAAAATTGAGAAGTGGGAAAAATCCACAATATTTATATCAGGGGCGGGGACTTCTTCTTTAATTAATATTTTACACTCTAAAAAAATACCATTAATTGTTAATGATATAAGTCTAGAGGCAATTAATAAAGTAAAGGCGAGGTTAGGTACTTCTGAAGAAAAAATAGATTGGCTTTGCCAAGATATATCTCAACCTTTTTATAAAAAAATAGCACCCATTGATATTTGGTTAGATAGAGCCGTTTTACATTTTTTAACAGAGGAGGAAAATATTAAAGGATACTTTGAAAATTTAAAAAAATATTTAGCTCCCAATGGTTACGTGATTTTCGCTGAATTTTCAAAAAAAGGGGTGACAAAATGTGCGGGTTTACCTATACATCAATATGGTGAAGAAGAATTATCAAAAAAATTAGGAGAAACATTTAAACTAATTTCCCATTTTGAGCATGTTTACATTAATCCTCAAGGTGATGAAAAGCCGTATATTTATACTTTATATCAAAGGGTTATTTTTAGATAAAAAACGCATTGATACCGATGCAGAGCAGTGCATCTATAGCCATCGAATGTGGGTCGTTGAACCCGTGTTTGGCAATATTACTATTCACAAACGCCTCAACCGTTTTAGCTTACGTGGAAAAGTCAAAGTCAATGCCCAAGTTAAAAATTTAGAGAAAGTGTTTTAAATACACTTTCTCGAGCAAGTATAAAACTAAGGTAATTTAATGGGTGTAGTAAAGACCCAGTCTCTTCCTTTTACGGGAGTGTGACAAGCAATACAAGACTGATTTAAGTCTTTATCATCACCATATGGCTTTTGTTCTTGTCCCAGCCAGCGTGCCCAGCCCCAGTTTGTTCCATTATCTTTAAACTTTTTTGTATCTTTAAACATAAATTCAGCATGAATAAAATCATCAGCATTGGGAGCTATGGCAGTAGGCCAATTTTCTTCAGATTTTTCTTTCCAAACGAGTTTGCCTAATATTGTGCCATCAGGCCATGGGTTTGTTTCATTGGATCTAGCCGCTTTTATTGCAACATTATTGCCAATAATGATTCTCATGCTTTTGTTATCAGTTCTATGGGAAGCGGATATAACACCCCAGTCTTTATAATTGTTGGGTAATTCTATTCCATCTAAATTGGGTTTTACTTCTTTTTTATTATCTTCGTTAGCAGTTAATAGTG